>NZ_CAMHUS010000008.1:0-107660 GCF_946188375.1 Streptococcus mitis | reverse complement strand
TATCATCATAACTCAATTTCATAATAAAACACCCCAAAAGTTAGATTTTTTCTGTCTAACTTTTGGGGTGCAGTACAATCTTGGGTATCTTTTTTCTTATATGCTTGTTTTATAACTCGGGTGAATTTCTTAGAAAATATCAAATAACAATTTCACATTGAGAATTGTTAAGATAATGGAAACGATATAGCCAAGGATGGTATTCCATTTGGCATTGGTAAATTCTCCCATCAGTGATTTCTTAGAAGTTAGATAAATCAGTGGGAAGATTGAAAATGGAAGAGCAATCGAAAGAAAGACTTGTGAATAAACCAATAACTGATCCAATGTTTTTTCCTGATGACCAAACAGAACCGCTACAATCATGACAGGCAACAAGGCAAAGAGACGAGTTGCCAAACGAATGAACCATTGAGGTAATCTCATATGCAAGAAACCTTCCATAACGATTTGTCCAGTCAAGGTACCCGTAATTGTCGAATTTTGACCACTGGCTAATAAAGCCAAGGCAAACAAGGTTGATAAGGTCGAGCTAGCTATAGCTCCTGCAATAGTAGAATCCTGCAAGGCATTATACATTTGAGAGAAGGCAGAAATCTCAGATGCATGGCCGAAAAAGAGAGCCGCCCCGAGAATTAATAGAAGGGAGTTAACCACAAAGGCCAAGGATAATTGGAGATTTGAATCCCAGGTCATAAAGCGCACGGCTTTTCGAACATCATTCTTGTCCTTGTGATTGATTTTCCGAGTTTGAGACAAGGAAGAATGCAAATAGAGGTTATGGGGCATAACCGTTGCTCCCACGATCCCTAGTGCCAAGGTTAATTGACTTTCATGCCCTGGCAAGGGACTTTCAAATAAGGTTGCATTCGGTAGATAACCCTCAACGATTCCTTGGAAGCTTGGATGTGACAAAGCTACCAGATAGGTAAAAATTGCTAGAATGGTTAAAATCAGTGTTGTCACAATAGCTTCAATCTTCTTAAAGCCAAATTTCATCAGAAGCAATAAGAGAAAAACATCCAACACGGTCAAGAGAATTGCTATCATAATCGGAATCTTAAAGAGAAGATTGAGAGCAATCGCTGAACCTAGAACTTCTGCCAGATCTGTCGCCATCAAGGCTAATTCTAAAATCACCCATAGACTATAACGAAGCCATTTAGGTGAATGATGAGCCGTTGCTTGAGCCAGGTCCATCTGGGTTACAATACCAAGCTTTCCTGCCATCTGCTGAAGTTGCATGGCAATGAGAGATGAAATCAAGATAACAAACAAGAGACTATACTTATAGGAAGCACCACCGACTACACTGGTAATCCAGTTTCCTGGATCCATATAACCAACTGCGACAAGAGCACCCGGACCTAAAAAGGCATTTAAATTTTGCCAGAAATGATTGTTATTTGGAGTATCGATAGATTGATTAATCTCAGAGAGTGACACTTTTTTATGAGAAGACATAGATACTTACCTCTTTCTAAACCTACTTTTTCATTATTTTCTATTAGAGAAAAATAAGATTGACTTTAAACTATTAAAACAATGAAAACTATATGAAAAACATTTAGTTTTTTCATTATTTTTCTTAAGGCACCTTAATTATAACAGAAAATATGATAAAAACTTAAGAAAATTCAGGACTTGATTTAATATTTAGGATACAACAAAATGTTGTATTCTTTTTTTGCAAAAGAATACCAAAGAATAAAATAAAAAACGTTGTAAAAACAACGTTTTAGAAAGATTTACAAAACAATGTAAATTATCAATGGAGCCGGTGGGAGTCGAACCCACGTCCAAACATCTGCTAACATATTTGTCTACAACCATAGGTTATGTATTCGTTTAACAGTCCCTCGACACATAACTCAAGCCTAGAAACCGCGAGTCTATCAATCTCTTATCAAGCCGCTAGACAAGGCTTGATCGTATCTCGCTAATAATAAGACCTGTCATTGAACACGAGCAATCCAAATCGGGTCACGCCTGCTGGTTTTTAGGCAGCTAGAGCGTAAGAAGTGTTATTTTTTGCAGTTATATTTAACTGAGCGTTTACGTCGCCACACGAGTCGCAAAATATGCCTCATAATGCCTGTCGAATCCGTAACGACCCCAAAAGACAATAAAACCATTATACCTTATCTAACTCAAAAATGCAAAAAGGAAAGCAATTAACTACAAAAGATAGTCTTTCAAAGATTTTGTCAAAACCTGATAACCGGGAACACTAAGGTGCAACCCATCAGTTGTATAATCTTTTTTGAGTTGGCCTGCCTGGTCTGTCAAACTATCAAAAACTGGCGCAAATTCTACCTGCATATAGGCAGAGGAAAGTTCTTTATAGGCTTGATTCCATTTCTGAATTTTTTCATTCGTGCGGATATAGACTGTCTGCTTGTACTCCTCGCCCTCATTGACTGGCAAAATGGAAAGCAATTTTATCTCTGTCAGTGGATAATCGCGAGCAATGGATTGTATGATAGATTCGAGATTATTGAGAGCCTCATTCACAGGCACATCTTTTCCGATATCGTTCGTCCCAATTAAAAGGACAATTTTATCTACCGCCCCACCGTACAGATGCGCATCCAGATTCTCTAATAACAGCCCTGTCTGATAACCTCGAATGCCTCGATTGACAATCGTCTTTGCAGTCCCAAATAGTTCCTGCAGAGGATAATATTCGACAATGGAATCCCCAATAAAAAGAATGTCTGGCTCTACAACAGAAACCTGATTTAAGTGACGATACTTGGTTTGGATTTTTTCTTGTTCCTTTAGGAGCCAATTTTCTAATAACTGTACTGCCACTTCATTCTCCTTTTTCTAACCAGTTCTCCAAGACTTGATAAACTCCTCCTTGGCTATTGGCTGGCGCTAGAGCAGTCGCCACAGCTTTGGCTTTATCATCAGCATTTTCCATCGCATAGGCAATTCCAGCCATTTCAAGCATTTCAACATCATTTTCACTGTCACCAAAAGCCATGATTTGTTGGGAGGTCAAGTCCCAGCGCTTGAGTAATTCTTCCAAGCCCCATGCTTTATGAATTCCAGCTTGAAGGATATCAATGCAACCATAGCCACTCGATACAGCACGAACACGGCCATCAAAGAGGTCATTGATTTCTTCCAAGACCGAACTCAAACGTTCCTCACCAACAACCATACTCATCTTGAGCACACCACCAAAGAGGTCAGAGGTTAATTCGTCCACAAATTGCATCCGTTGGTAGAATTTTTCAATCATTTCTGGAGTCATAAAACTTTCAAGGTCTGTAAAAATCGTACCTTCTTTGACGAAACCACCCTTCATAGACGTTACAACAAACTGATCCTGACACGCTCGACCCTTAAAATGAGCCAAAGCCTTATCGACAATGGCATCATCCCAAGTCTGAGCCTGAATCAGTTCATTGTTTTCAAAAATACGAGCACCGTTTGCAACAACCAGAACCACCCGATCGACCAAGTGCTCCAGTAGTTGCCTCATGCGGTGAATTTCATTCCCAGTCGCAATGACAAAACGAATACCCCTTTTATCCAACTGATCTAAAATCTTTTCCAAACGTGGGAGATCAAGCTGGCCTCTAGCATCCAGCAAGGTCCCATCCATATCTGTTGCAATTACCTTAATCGTCATTTACTTTCCTCTGGATTCAAGCTAGTCCCACTTCAATCCCACATGTTCGTTCATTTCTTTGTAGGCTGTATCAATTCGTTCCTTAGTCGCTTCATCTAACTGGTCACGATGACTACCACCCTCGATAAAATCTTCTAAGATATAAGTTTGGTATAGGAATAGTGGATAACCTTCTGGAGAATAGGTTCCTTTTGGTGTACGGTTTACCCAAGAAGGATGCGCTTTTGCAGTTTCGATTGTCGTCTTACCGGCTTTTTTCTTAATAGTCACATCCATGAGCACGCCGCGCTCTGTCCACTTAGCATTCTCTTCATCTTGCATGGTTTCAATTCGTTGATTGGAAATGAAGTTCCCCATTGAATAGATAATGAGTTTCTTGTCCCCATCTTTTTCAACCGTTTCAGATGGTTCAACTACGTGAGGGTGCCCTCCAAAGATAATATCCGCTCCCCAATCGATCATCTTGTGATAAAGAGCCTTTTGTTCTTCAGTTGGTTCCAAGCGATACTCCACACCCATCTGAGGCATGATAATGGTGATATCTGCTTCCTTCTCTGCTCGTTCAATTTCAGCCTTCATCTTGTCTTCATTTAGGTCTGAAAGATAGCGGTTATAGTCTTCTTGAGAAATACTTTGCTCAATTCCATTAAAACCATAAGAATAGGCTAAAAGTGCAACCTTGATGCCGTTCACTTCCTTGATAACCAGTGGAGCTTGATCACGTGACTCATGCGTATACACTCCAATAGGTGTCATTCCTGCCTTCTCAATAGCATCTGCTGTTGAAACCACACCTTCTATTTGTGAATCTAGGATATGGTTATGCGCCAAGTCTAGCACTTGATAACCGGCATCCTTGATGGCATCCATAACTTCACCAGGTGCATTAAATAGGGGATAACCTGCCAAATAGTGGTCCTTGTTCACAGTACCTTCAAAATCACCTATAATTAGGTCTGCTTGTTTGAGCCATGGTTTCACATAATCAAAATTCTCATGAAAATCATAGGTCCCATCTTCTTTTAAAGCCGAACGATAAATAGGAATATGATAAAGGAGGTCCCCATTGGCCATAATTCTAGCAGTTTTTTCCTCTTCCTGATCTTTAGTATTTTGATTGGTCTTATTTGCTTCTTGAGAAATGGCATCCTTTTTTTGACTGGTTAAGGGGATTCCTTGGAAGCTTTCAAACAACAAGACCAAGCCCATTGATAAAGCAACTGCTAGCAAGAGTATCGCCACAAATCCCTTATTGCTCCACTTGCGATAACTCCTAAAAAAGTTTACAAAGCCTCTCACAAAATGAAAAACTGGTCCACGTTTATGTCTATCTTGTCTTCTTTGCATCTTCATTCTCCCTACTTTCTAATGCAAGCCTTTTCTTTTTATTATATCACAGATAAGTATTTCTTTCACAATTGAATTGAACTTCCTATCTATTTTCTATAAATCCTAAAGGCTGTAATACTTTCAATCCTTGTCATTTTGTGATATCATGTAGAGGTAATGAAAGGAGAGAAAATGTCTGCAATAGAACGTATTACAAAAGCTGCTCACTTAATTGATATGAAAGATATTATCCGCGAGGGAAATCCAACTCTACGCGCGGTTGCTGAGGAAGTCACTTTCCCCTTGTCTGACCAGGAAATCATTCTCGGTGAAAAGATGATGCAATTCCTCAAACATTCCCAAGATCCTGTCATGGCTGAAAAGATGGGGCTCCGCGGTGGTGTTGGACTTGCTGCTCCTCAATTAGATATCTCAAAACGCATTATCGCTGTTTTGGTGCCAAACATTGTCGAAGAAGGCGAAACTCCAGAGGAAGCTTACGACTTGCAAGCTATTATGTACAATCCAAAAATCGTCTCTCACTCGGTTCAAGACGCTGCTCTTGGCGAAGGAGAAGGTTGCCTATCTGTTGACCGCAACGTTCCTGGCTATGTAGTCCGCCATGCTCGCGTTACTGTTGACTACTTTGACAAGGATGGAGAAAAACACCGTATCAAACTCAAAGGCTACAACTCCATCGTTGTTCAGCATGAAATTGACCACATTAACGGTATCATGTTTTACGATCGTATCAATGAAAAAGACCCATTTGCAGTTAAAGATGGTTTACTAATTCTAGAATAAAGAAAATCCCGTTGCAAGACGGGGTTTTGTGTTATAATAGAGGCATGAAAACAAATGATATTGTCTATGGCGTCCATGCCGTTACCGAAGCCCTCCTTGCAAATACTGGAAACAAACTCTACCTCCAAGAAGATCTCCGAGGTAAGAATGTTGAAAAAGTCAAGGAACTGGCTACAGAAAAGAAGGTGTCCATTTCTTGGACTTCAAAAAAATCCCTCTCTGAGATGACTGAAGGTGCTGTCCACCAAGGTTTTGTTCTACGAGTATCTGAATTTGCCTATAGCGAGCTAGATCACATTCTTACCAAAACACGTCAAGAAGAAAATCCTTTGCTATTGATTCTGGACGGGTTAACTGATCCTCACAACTTAGGCTCCATCTTAAGAACCGCTGATGCGACCAATGTTTCAGGAGTCATCATTCCCAAGCACCGTGCTGTCGGAGTTACTCCTGTCGTTGCTAAAACAGCCACAGGTGCTATTGAACACGTTCCAATTGCCCGCGTAACCAATCTGAGCCAAACTCTAGACAAACTCAAGGGTGAAGGCTTCTGGACCTTTGGAACAGATATGAACGGTACTCCTTGCCATAAGTGGAATACAAAAGGAAAAATCGCCCTCATCATCGGAAATGAAGGAAAAGGCATCTCTACCAACATCAAAAAACAGGTCGATGAAATGATTACTATTCCCATGAATGGACATGTTCAAAGCCTTAATGCCAGTGTTGCTGCAGCCATTCTCATGTACGAAGTTTTCCGAAATAGACTATAAAAAAAGTTTCCAGTCATCTGATTGGAAACTTTTTTATGATTAACTATGTTCTGTAATAAACTTGTAAGCTTCTTGACCTGCGATAGCGCCATCTCCAACTGCTGTTGTCACTTGGCGAAGGTCTTTCAAGCGAACATCTCCAACTGCGAAGATACCATCAACTGCAGTTTTCATGTGGTTGTCTGTCACAATCCAGCCAGCCTGATCTTGAATATTCAATTCTTTAACAAAATCGCTAAGAGGGTCTAATCCAACATAGATAAAGACGCCACCGAAGGCTTGCTCTGTCACTTGACCTGTTTTCACATTTTCAAAGACGACAGATTCTACTCGGTTTTCTCCCTTGATTTCCTTCACTACAGAATCCCAGATAAAGCTGATTTTCTCATTCGCAAAGGCGCGGTCTTGTAAAACCTTTTGGGCACGAAGTTGGTCACGACGGTGAACAATGGTAACAGTCTTAGCAAAACGAGTCAAGAAGAGGGCTTCTTCGACAGCTGAATCTCCGCCACCAACTACCAACAAATCTTGGTCACGGAAGAAAGCACCATCACACACGGCACAGTAAGAAACACCACGACTGTTCAGTTCTTCTTCTCCAGGTACTCCCAAAGGACGGTGTTTAGAGCCAGTCGCTACGATAACGGTACGAGTTTCATATGTTTGGTCATCAGTCATCACTTTCTTAAAATCACCATGGTCTTCGACATTTTCAACATAACCATAAATGTGCTCAACACCAAGATTTTCAAGCGGTTCAAACATCTTTTCTGCCAATTCTGGCCCACTAATATTAGCGTATCCAGGGTAATTTTCAATATCAGATGTATTATTCATCTGACCACCTGGCAGACCACCTTCAATCAAGGCTACTTTCAGATTGCTTCGAGCAGCATACAAGGCTGCAGTCATACCTGCAGGTCCAGCACCGATAATAATAGTATCGTACATATAGTTTCCTTCTTTCTTGTTGTAACTATCTTTATTCTAACTCTTTCTTGTCAATCACGCAAGGATTATGCCTTGAAAACAAGAATTAAACTCATAACCGCAAAGGATAATACTGGAACAACCAAAACACCAATCATAATCATATCATAGAGATGGGCTTGGCGAGCCTTGGCTGTCTTATCAACTCCCGACATGGCTCTCAGTCCAATCCAAATCCCTAAAAAAATCAGGACGAGGATGGTGGTCAAGATCAAACTCTCGAAATATAAAGAAAATAGTTGCAGTAGCATGATTTCTCTCATTTCTATCTTTTTTAAAGAGTAAACTCAGCTAGTCCAGCTAACTGAGTTTTTCTTTATCTATTATATCAAATATAAGTCCGTTTGTAACTAGCGAAGAATTCTTTTGTTCGCTCTTCTTTAGGATGGTGGATAATCTCATCCGGTGTTCCAGACTCAATGATTTTCCCCTTATCTAGGAAGAGAATCTTATCCGCAACTTGAGCTACAAAGGACATGTCATGACTAACCAAAATCATGGTTTGACCTGACTTAGCAGCATCTGCAATAGACTTTTCTACTTCGCCGACCAATTCTGGATCAAGGGCTGAAGTTGGTTCGTCTAAGAGCAAGACATCTGGTTTCATCGCAAGTGCACGCGCTAGGGCAACCCGTTGCTTCTGTCCACCTGATAAATGGCGAGGATAATGGTTTTCACGGTCTGAAAGCCCAACCTTAGCCAACTCTTCCTTGGCAATCTTGGTTGCTTCTTGGTCGGATAATTTCTTGACAACAACCAAGCCTTCTTTCACATTATCAAGTGCTGTTCGGCGTTCAAACAAATTAAACTGTTGGAAAACCATAGACAACTTACGGCGTAGGGCAAGGATTTCTTCTTGAGTGATTTTAGAAAAATCAACTGAGAAATCATCAATCTGAATAGAGCCACTGTCAGGTGTTTCAAGATAATTGAGACTACGAAGGAAGGTTGATTTTCCAGCTCCTGAAGAACCAATCAAGGCTACAACTTCCCCTTTTTGAATATCCAAGTTCAGATGATCCAAGACAGTCTGTCCTGAAAAGGATTTGCTTAAATTCGAAATCTTAATCATTAACGAAGGTCTCCTTTCACATCTGTTTGCACTGTATCGGGTGCAGAAATAGCCATTTTTCTCTCGATGAAACGACCAAGGCTTTCAATTCCGATATTGACTACCCAATAAACAAGGGCAACGGAGATAAAGCGTTCAAAGTAGCGGTAATCAGCTCCACCCAAAATCTGAGCTTGGGCAAAGACTTCCACAACACCCGCACTAAAGGCTAGAGAAGTTCCTTTGGTCAAGCCGATTAGGGAATTGATTAAGGTTGGAGTCGCCACAACGGCCGCATTTGGAATAATCACGCGACGATAAACTTGCGCTCGGGTCATCCCCAGACTGCGTGCCGCCTCAATCTCACCAGGATTGACTGAGAGAATGGCTGCACGAATGGTTTCACTAGCATAAGCTGCTTCATTAAAGGCAAAGGCGACAATTGCAAAAGCAGCGGCTGGAATCGCATTGATATTGAAACCAGTTCCCCATTGCTGATTGAGAGCTTTCAAAGCCAAAGGAATTCCGTAGTAGGTCAACATGAGTTGCACCAAAATCGGTGTCCCTTTTAAGAAGCTAACAAAGAAGGCCTGCAAGGGGTATAAAATTTTGACACGATTGATCTTCACAATGGCAAAAAGAAGCGCCAAAACCAAGCCAAAAAGAGCACCACCAATGGTCAACATAATCGTTATTGGAAGTTGTTGGACAATTCTCGGGATTCCATCAAAGACCGAACGCAAGCTAAAAAGCTTGCCATCCGGAATCAATTGCATCAAGTTTTGGTACCAATCTGATGCTAAAATCGTTGTAACATTCATAAAAACATCCTCTCCTGATAATGATTCATTCTACCATACTTCTGCCGTCAATGAAATTATTTGCTACGGTCAGATACAGACTTTATCTACCTACTAGTTTATCATACTTTGAAACAGGGAGGCTATATATTTTATCTATCAAAGAGATAGATAAAAACTATTTCAATCCCAATTCTTCATAGGGTTTTCGATAACCGATTTGCTTAACAGTTCCATTTTCTACTAAAATTGGCCGTTTTAACAACATACCGTCACTTGCTAGCAACTCAGCTGCTTCTTGGTTTGACAAGCTTCCTACCTTATCTTTCAGCCCCAATTCACGGTATTTGATTCCACTGGTGTTGAAAAATTGCTTCAACTCAAAACCCGAGGTTTCTAGCCAGTTTAAAATGACTTCTTGGCTAGGTGTTTCTTCGACGATATGAACAGCTTTGTAGTCCACACCGAGTTGGTTTAATTCTTGTTTTGCTTTTTTACAAGTTGAACATTTTGGATATTCGATAAATTCTAACATATCTTTCACTTTCTATTTTATATCTTTAAAATCTGCTTCTTCATGCTCCAAGAGCCAAGCTTTCTTTTCCACTCCTGCAGCATACCCTGTCAGACGCTTACCTGCTCCTAGCACACGATGACAAGGTACTAGGATAGACCAAGGATTGCGCCCCACTGCCCCACCAATTGCTTGAGCAGAAGCCACTTGCAGGTCTTGGGCTATTTGTCCATAGGTCACTGTCTGACCATAAGGAATTCTCTGTAAATAGGACCAAACTCGCTTTTCAAAATCCGTTCCGATTGGAGCCAAAGGCAAGTCGGATAAATCCTGAGGCTTGCCTTTAAAGTAAGCATCTAAGCAAGCAATAACTGGGTCTAAAATGGGATGACTAACAACTGCTTCTATCGTCTCATCTACTAGTCCCCTCTCAAAATGCTTCTGCTCCTGCACCCAAACGCCATACAGATATTGCTCGTCGGCAACCAAAGACAAGGTTCCTATTGGCGAAGAATAGAACATTTTTGCGTACTTCTTTTGCATTATTTCTTTAATTTTTGATAGGCCAAGCGTTCGCCATCAACAAGCACTTTACCAACCTGTTTAAAACCAAGTTTTTCAAAAATATGTTGCATAGCTTTGTTTTCAGCATGCGTATCTGAGCGAAAATCAAGATAGTCAAAACCTTCAATCAAGCCCTCTAAGAAGGTTTGAGCAACTCCTTGTCCCTGGACATCTGCTGCCACAGCAATACGGTGAAAGACTATGTACTCTGACTCTCCAGCTTGCCATTTTCCTTCATAAATGGCTTCATAGGTTTCCTCTGGACTCTTGGTCACAGCTGCATAAGCTAGTAGTTCTCCCTCTTCCAAGGCTACGTAGGCTTGACCTGAGATAATATCTTCAATAATAATATCAGCATTTGGATAGCCATTTTGCCACTGGTCACTACCAGCATCTGCTAAACATTTTTTAGCATCCTCCATCACCTGCATGATGGCATCTACTTCATTTGGAAAAGCTAAACGAATCTCCATCTTTTCTCCTCATTTCTGACTAGTTTCTCCCATCATAGCATAATTTAAGTCTTTCTACAAGCAGTTAAAACTTGACTTTCTGTTTTTGTTATTTTATAATCTAGTTATTAAAACTAGATAAAAAGGAGTTGGAAATGAAAACCACCTTTTCCTTCCCAAAATGGGCAGAAATTCCAAACATTGACCTCTATCTGGACCAGGTTTTACTCTATGTCAATCAGGTCTGCGCCCCTATCTCTCCTGATAAAGACAAGGGCCTGACAGCATCTATGGTCAACAATTATGTGAAACATGGTTACCTGACAAAGCCTGACAAAAAAAAATACCAACGCCAACAGATTGCCCGTCTGATTGCTATCACAACCCTCAAGTCGGTATTCTCTATTCAAGAAATAGCTCAGACACTTAATACTCTGCAAACTCAAGCAAGTTCAGAGCAACTCTACGATGCTTTTGTGGACTACATGAACCAAGGAATTGATCCAGCTAATCCTATTATACAAACCAGCTGCCAAACCGTTAAACTCTATCATCAAACTCTAGCCTTAATCCATCATACTCAAGAGGAGGAAATCTAATGAATACAAGCCTAAAACTCAGCAAACAACTCAGTTTTGGAGAGGAAATTGCTAATAGCGTGACCCATGCCGTAGGTGCAGTCATCATGCTCATCTTACTACCTATTTCATCCACCTATAGTTATGAGACACACGGATTTTTATCATCTATCGGTGTCTCCATTTTCGTTATTAGTCTCTTTCTCATGTTCCTCTCATCCACCATTTACCACTCTATGGCCTATGGTTCGACCCACAAATATGTCTTGCGAATTATTGACCATTCTATGATTTATGTTGCCATTGCTGGCTCATACACGCCCGTTGTCTTGACCTTAATGAATAACTGGTTTGGCTATCTAATTATTGCCATCCAGTGGGGAACGACCATCTTTGGTATTCTCTATAAAATCTTTGCTAAAAAAGTCAATGAGAAATTTAGCCTTGCTCTTTACCTGATTATGGGCTGGTTGGTTCTGACTATCATTCCTGCCATTATCAGTCAAACAACGCCAATTTTCTGGAGTCTCATGGTAACTGGCGGACTTTGTTATACATTTGGAGCTGGATTTTACGCCAAGAAAAAACCTTATTTCCACATGATTTGGCATCTCTTTATCCTAGCAGCATCTGCCCTCCAATACATCGCCATTGTTTATTACATGTAAAAAAGTTGAGAAATTCAATCTCAACTTTTTTCTTTACACATATTAATAAAGTACTGGTGCAAGCGCACATCATCAGTCAATTCTGGATGAAAAGAAGTTACCAGCATATTTTTTTCTTGGGCTGCAACGATTTGATTATCAACTCTTGCTAGAATTTCTACATCTTCTCCAACACTACTGATAATTGGACCACGGATAAAGGTCATTGGAATCTGACCGACTCCCTTACATTCTGCTTCCGTATAGAAACTCCCTAGTTGGCGCCCATAGGCATTTCGCTCAACCACCATATCCATAGTTCCTAGATGACTCTCTTCCTGAGAAGAAATTTCCTTAGCCAGCAAAATTAAACCTGCACAGGTTCCAAATACTGGCAAGCCAGATAGAATTGCTTCTCGAATGGGAAGTAGCATGTTTTGGTCTCGTAAGAGCTTGCCCATGGTTGTAGACTCTCCACCAGGCAAAATCAAACCCGACAAATCACTCTGATGTTTCTGAAAATCATCTAGATTTCTGATTTCAACACTTTCGACACCTAATTGATCTAGCACTTTTGCATGTTCTGCAAAGGCCCCTTGCAAGGCCAATATTCCGATTTTCATCTATTTTCCTCGCTCAGCCATGAGGATTTGGATCTCATTTTCATTGATACCAACCATGGCTTCTCCTAAATCTTCAGAGATTTGAGCCAAGATTTGAGGATTTCGGAAATTAGTCACCGCTTTGACAATAGCACTCGCTCGTTTAACAGGATCTCCTGACTTAAAAATACCTGAACCAACAAAGACACCCTCTGCCCCTAATTGCATCATCAGCGCAGCATCTGCTGGCGTTGCAACTCCCCCAGCAGCAAAGTTTACAACTGGCAATTTCCCATGCTCATGGACGTATTGAACCAATTCTACAGGGACTTGCAAGTCCTTAGCAGCAACATAAAGTTCGTCCACACGTAGATTTTGAATGCGGCGAATTTCCTGATTCATCATACGCATATGACGAACAGCTTGGACAATATCTCCTGTACCCGGTTCTCCTTTTGTACGAATCATAGAAGCACCTTCAGCGATACGACGCAAGGCTTCACCCAAATCCTTAGCCCCACAGACAAAAGGAACTTGGAATTCTTTCTTGTCCACATGGAAACGGTCATCAGCAGGAGATAGAACTTCACTCTCGTCTATATAGTCAATTTCAATAGCCTCTAAAATCTGAGCTTCAACGAAATGCCCAATTCTGACCTTAGCCATTACTGGAATGCTAACCACTTCTTGGATTTCCTTAATCATCTTTGGGTCACTCATGCGAGAAACCCCACCAGCAGCACGGATATCAGCCGGAATTCGTTCCAAGGCCATAACAGCAGCCGCACCAGCAGCCTCTGCAATACGGGCCTGTTCAGGATTTTGAACGTCCATGATAACCCCACCCTTGAGCATCTGTGCCAAGTTTTTATTTAGTTCATAACGATTTTCAGTCATTTCTTTATCCTCATTGTTTGTATTGGTAGCTACCATTTCATTTTATGTTAGATTAGAATGAATCACAAGATAAAAAAAACATAATTGTGTGGGTACAGAATGGTTAAAAAACTATCTGGCCTTAACTTAAGGCCAGATAGCTCATTCATTTTTATTTTTCAGCTGTAAGGGCAGCCATTGTGATGTAGTTGTATGGTTTGTTGAAGTGTGGCAAGAAGAATAGGTCTGTCAATGCCAATTTATCAATTGTTACATGCTCTTGAATAGCAAGTGAGAACATGTGAATTCCCATACTAATCGCAGGGTCATGTGAAACCATTTGTGCACCAAGAATTTCACGACTATCTTTGTCAAAGACAATCTTGATTGCTACTTCATGGTTATCATGTTTCATGAATTCTGGTTTTTGAAGATCGTTAAAGCCTGTTTCAGTTGCGTTGTAACCAGCAGCTTTAGCTTTTTCAAGAGTCAAACCAGTTGAAACCATGTGAAGACCGTAGATTGAGATACCGTTTGAACCTTGAACACCGATTCCTTCCAATTCATGTCCACAAGCGTTATATGCACCAACGATACCAGTACGAACTGCGTTTGAAGCAAGTGCGATGTAGCTTGTGTCTTTACGAGCGTTGTCATAAACAGTCGCACAGTCGCCAACAGCAAATACA
The DNA here is from genome assembly GCF_946188375.1 of Streptococcus mitis. Taxonomy (GTDB): domain Bacteria; phylum Bacillota; class Bacilli; order Lactobacillales; family Streptococcaceae; genus Streptococcus; species Streptococcus mitis_CX. The sequence goes on along the minus strand of NZ_CAMHUS010000008.1, from coordinate 93,348 downwards.
CCAGGAAGTGAAGTTTCTTGTTTCTTGTTTACAAGGAAAGCACCGTTACGGAAGAGTTCAATCTTACCATCAGCAAGAGCAGTATTTGGACGGAAACCAACTGCAAGGATAACCATATCCACATCGAAAGTTTCTTTATCAGTAATCAAGCGTTCAACTTTACCGTCACCCTCAATTGCTTTAACAGTTTGACCAAGAGCCAAGCGAATGTTGTGGTCTTCCAAGTTCTTCGCCATCATTTGTGTGAAGTCTCTGTCATAGTAACCGTTCAAAACAGTATCAACGATATCAACAAGGACAACTTCTTTTCCAAGACGCTCAAAGGCTTCAGCAAGTTCAACACCGATGTAACCACCACCAACAACGGCGATACGGTCGAGGTGTTGGCTCTTGTCAGCAAGTTTATTGATAACTTCTTCAGCATTTTGGTACAATTTCACGAATTGTACGTTTTCAAGAGTTGCTTTAAATTCGCGGTTTCCTTTAACAATTTCAACACCTTCGATTGGTGGCAAGATTGGTGTAGAACCCGTAGCAAAAATCAATTTCTCGTATGATTCTTTGTGTTCTTTTCCTTCAACTTCAGCTGTAACTACTTTGTTATCATAGTCGATTGAAAGAACTGGTGAATTCATGTAAACCTTAGCACCCTTAGCTTCCAATTTTTCTTTATCAGAATAGAACAAGCCTTCAGCACCGTCAATTTGTTCACCGATCCAAAGGGCCATTCCACATCCTAGGAAAGAGATGTTAGAGTTTTGGTCGAATACAACGATTTCGTTCTCATTACCAAAATTATCCAACATAGTATTAATACATGCTGTACCAGCGTGGTTAGCACCAACTACAACGATTTTACTCATAGAAAAATTCCTACCTTCAATTTTAAATTTACTCTTCTAGTATAACATTTACTGTTAGCGTTTACAAGAGTTTAGCTAATTTTCCCGATTTTTTTGTAAAAAAATGTAAATAATCTGTATTTTATCAGCCTTTCTTACAATTACTCTTTATTTTCTGAGCATATTTCTTGACAAGTTTACAAATTTTATTTGTGAAAACGCTGACTTTATGGTATGCTAGTATCATGGAAAGAAAATGTAAGGGGTTAAACTTAATATAAATTTACTATATTTCAGCCTTCTTTTCATAAGAGAAAGGAGTTGATAGCTTGCCTCTTAGTTCACATTCCGAACGGCTAATGGGGACTACTATCACTATTTCATTAGTAGATGAGCAAGCCGATAGCTTGCTCCAAAAATCCTTTGATTTGCTCAAAGAGCTTGAATACCGCTTCAATGCCAATAGTCAAGAATCTGAATTGATGGAAATCAATCATCAAGCTGGAATAGCTCCCGTCAAGGTTCATCCAGACCTGTTCGAACTGATTTCACTTGGATTAGAGCATAGCCTAGCGCCCTCTAGTCATCTCAACATCAGCATTGGTCCCTTGATTCAAACCTGGCGCATTGGTTTTTCAGATGCCAAAGTTGCCCAGCCTCAAGAAATTGAATCGGTGCTACCTTTAATCAATCCTCATTATATCGAGTTAGACTCCTCCACTTCCACTGTGTTTTTGAAACAAAAAGGAATGAAGATTGATCTTGGTTGTTTAGCCAAGGGTTATAGTGCAGATAAAGTTGCCCAATTTCTGAGAGAAGAGGGAGTAACATCTGCCTTGATCAATCTGGGAGGGAATATCCTGACTATTGGAAAAAATCAGGCAAGAGGAAATCAGCCTTGGCAAATCGGGATTCAAGACCCAGCTAATCCGAGGGGAAATCACTTAATGACCATCCCTATTGTCAATAAATCTGTCGTGACTTCAGGCATTTACGAACGTCACCTGACTGTCGATGGAAAAGATTACCATCATATTTTTGACAGTCAAACAGGATATCCTGTTGAAACGGAACTAGCTAGTCTAACAATCATCTCTGATAAATCAGTCGATGGTGAAATATGGACAACTCGACTCTTTGGAGAAAGCCCCGCTTCCATCCTCTGGCAAGTCGAAAGTTTAGAGGGCATCGAAGCTATCCTCATCGATAAAGAAGGTCACCTAAGCTGTTCCTCAGGAATTCCTACTCTATAGAAATAGATGTTTCAATGGAGTTTTAAAATCGTATTATGTAAAAAGAGAAAGGAAATCTCATGTTAAAACTTATTGCTATTGTTGGAACAAATTCAAAACGTTCTACAAACCGCCAATTGCTTCAATACATGCAAAAACACTTTGCTGAAAAAGCTGAAATTGAACTTGTTGAAATTAAAGACATTCCTGTCTTCAATAAACCAGCTGACAAGCAAGTACCTGCTGAAATTTTAGAAATTGCTGCTAAAATTGAAGAGGCAGATGGCGTTATTATCGGTACTCCTGAGTATGACCACTCTATCCCAGCTGTTTTGATGAGCGCTCTTGCTTGGTTGTCATACGGTATTTACCCACTTTTAAACAAACCAATCATGATTACTGGTGCTTCTTACGGTACACTTGGTTCATCACGTGCTCAAATGCAACTTCGCCAAATCTTGAATGCTCCAGAAATTAAAGCAAGTGTCCTTCCAGATGAATTCTTGCTTTCACATTCTCTTCAAGCCTTCAACCCAAGTGGAGATTTAGTAGATCTTGATGTTATCAAAAAACTGGATGCTACTTTTGACGACTTCCGTATCTTTGTAAAAATCACTGAAAAATTGCGCAATGCACAAGAATTACTGCGCAAAGATGCTGAAGACTTTGACTGGGAAAATTTGTAAGATAGGAGACCAAAAAGAATGAAATTTGTTGGACTTGTAGGATCAAACTACGATCAATCATATAACCGTAAACTCTTGGAATTTATCCGTCGTCACTTCAAACTTAAATTTGAATTAGAAGTTCTTGAAATTGACGAAGTTCCAATGTTTAACCAAGACGAAAAATGGGACGAAAGTTTCCAATTGCGTCTCTTGTATAACAGAATTACGCGTGCTGATGGTGTCATTATTGCTACTCCTGAGCACAACCACACAATCTCAGCTTCTCTTAAATCAGTTCTTGAATGGCTTTCATACGAGGTTCATCCATTTGAAAACAAGCCAGTCATGATTGTGGGAGCTTCTTACTACGACCAAGGTACTTCTCGTGCCCAAGTTCACCTTCGTAAGATTCTTGACGCTCCAGGTGTCAATGCCTACACTCTTCCAGGAAATGAATTCCTTCTTGGTAAAGCTAAAGAAGCTTTTGATGTTAATGGAAATATCACGAATGAAGGAACTGTTAATTTCCTTGAAACATGTTTGGACAACTTTGTAAAATATGTGGGAGTCGTTTCAAAATTGAAAAAACCAAAACCAATTGAGCCAGAAGATTTATATTGTACAAATTCAATTGCAACTACTATCCAAGGTGTTGATCCAGATGATCCTGAATGGGTAGAAAAAGCTGCTGAACTTGTTGGAGCTGTTTCTGGAGATACTTACGTTAAATTAGACCACGGTATCTTGACAGTTAACCAACTTGACATGTTCTTGAAAGCAATGCCATTTGAATTGACATTTGCAGATGATAATAATCAATTCTTGTACTTTAATAACGCACACCAAGACCCAGATACAATGTTTGGTAAACGTGTCCGTGCTCAATCAGGAAATAGATTAGGAACAGTACACGGTACATTGCCAGATTCTAGAATGAAAAATGTTGAATGGGTTGTCGGCGTATTGCGAAACGGGGACCAAGAATATGTCCGTACAATTGTGCCAGGAACACCTGAAGGTGTTATTAATACCCATAATTACCAAGCAATGTACTATCCAGATGGTTCATATGCCGGAATTAATGAAATCATCTTTAATTTCCAACCATGGCTTGACTGGTACCTCAATACAACTGGTCAACGTCTAGTCGGTGGAAATGCTGCAGCTCCTGCTGGCGGACATGGTCACGGCGATGCAGATGCTACATCTGGAGCTTCTGATGCAGGTGATGCTGGAGGTCACGGAGGTGGCGCAGACGCTACATCTGGCGCAAGTAACTAATACTTTTAGGAACCATTTTGGTTCCTTTTTAAGTGACAAAAGACTAGCAGACAAAAACTGCTAGTCTTTTGGTTATTATTTTATCTATCCTTATTAAAAGAAAGAATATTTATTATGAATTTGGGTCATCGAGACTACGACCATGTAATCCTTTTTCACGTTGGACTTGACGTAGTTTCTCTGGTGTAACATCGTTTCCTTCTTCGTCCACAATTTTGATCCCTTCGATGTGGTGACGAACAGTGCGACGATAACCTTCTATGTACTCCTCACGTAGTTTGGCCTGTTCTACTTTTTCTTCTGGGGTCAAGCCTTCTGTTTTTTTCTTTTTGGCAAGCTCGTTAATACGATCAATTTTTTTAGGATCCATGTTTCTCTCCTTTAAGATAAGATTTAATCCGTTCAACAGATTTTATTTGGTATTGATTTGGTTAAAACGTGCAAGTTTAGCTGCTTTCTGGGTTAATTGCGACAAGATTGCCAAACGATTTTGACGGACTGCTTCATTTTCAGCCATAACCATGGTATTCTCAAAGAATGCATCAATGACTGGGCTAAGAGCAAAGAGTTGTTTCAATTGCTGACTGGCAGATCCTGATAAAATAAGTGATTCTACTGCTTCCGCCAAAGCTTTTTCTTGGTCATTTTCAAAAAGTGCTGAATCAACTGTTGCAACTCCTTCTACCTTTTCAGCCAAGTTAAAAGCACGAGAAAGTGATTCCACAGATGGTTTGAAGTCTTCTTCCTTGCTTGCTTCTACGAGAGCACTTGCTGCTTCCAACATATCTGCCACAACAAAGTTCGAACTTGCAAGTACAGCTTCCTTAATATCTTTTGGAGTAGAGCCCATCATCTTATCAACACGAGCCTTGATAAAGTCCATAACCTCTGCTTTATTTTCATAAGTCAAGCTGTCAAATGTTAAAGCATAAAGGCTATCGATCAGCTCATCCATAGCAATGTGCCAACCAAAAGCATCCAAGATACGAACTACACCTTGAGTTGCACGACGAAGAGCATAAGGGTCATTAGACCCTGATGGAATCAAACCTACTGAGAAGAAGCTCAAAATCGTATCCAATTTGTCTGCAATGGCAAGCACTGCGCCGACCTTGCTCTCTGGAAGTTCTCCTTCAGCTGAAGTAGGCATGTAGTGTTCACGAATAGCAGCTGCCACCGCTGGAGTTTCCCCAGCAAGAAGGGCATATTTCTCACCCATAATTCCTTGGAGCTCGTCAAACTCACCAACCATACCTGTCAACAAGTCAAACTTGTAAATGGCTGCTGCACGGGCTAAGTCAATCGTTTCATCCGCTGACAAACCAGCTTTTTCTGCCAAGAGAATAGCAATCTGACCAGTACGAATCATGTGTTCACGAAGGGAACCAATTTTCTCATGGAAGGTTACATTGTTTAATTTTTCAACAAGGTCTGAAATCACCAATTTTTGGTCTTCACGCCAGAAGAATTCACCGTCTTCTAAGCGAGCTACTAAGACTTTTTCATTTCCTTTAATGACATTTTCCAAATACTCTGCGTTTCCGTTACGAACAGAAATGAAGTTTGGCAAGAGTTTACCGTCTTGATCACGAACAACAAAGTAACGTTGGTGTTCTTTCATTGAAGTCACCAAAACTTCTTCTGGAACTTCAAGGTATTTGGCATCAAAACTTCCCATAAAGGCAGTTGGGTATTCAACCAAGTTCAAGACTTCATTCAGCAAATCAGCATCAATTTCGATACGTACACCATGCTCAGTTTCGATTGCTTTGATTTGGTCAACAATCATTTGCTCACGTTCACGAGGATCCGCGATTACAAACTGCTTACGAAGGTCTTCTTCATAGCTCAATGCTGACTGAATCTTAGTTTCTTGTCCCAAGAAACGATGACCACGGCTCACACGACCTCCCTTGATATCAAGGAAATCCAAATCAAACTCTTCTTCGTCTAAAAGAACAGTTAAAGTGTGAACAGGACGGATATATTCAAAGGTATTGTTAGCCCAGTGCATGCTGACAGGGAAAGTCAAGGACTTCAAGACATCTACAACACCAGGAACAATGGCTTCAACTGCTTGACCAACTTCTTCCTTAGTGACATAGACATATTCTTCACCCTTGATTTCACGGAATTCAATATCTTCAACAGTCAAGCCTTTTCCACGGACAAATCCTTGAGCTGCTTTTGTGAAGTTTCCATCACTATCCAAGGCAATTTTCTTTGCTGGCCCCTTAAAATCTTCTGTCAAATCAGCCTGTTTGTCTGCAAGACCAGTTACACGAACAGCCAAACGACGTGGTGTTGAGAAGGTTTGAATAGCTTCAAAAGACAGGCGGTTTTCCTTGAGGAAGGCTACCATTTTTTCGCCTAGTTGTTTTTCACTTGGTGTGACAACATAGGCTGGTAATTCTTCAAGACCGAGTTCTACTAATAAGTTTTTTGTCATGTTTTTTCTCCGAAAAATATCTTTTTATTTTCCAGTTTGCCTTATGTGATTGGCACGCAAGCAACCAACTTCGTTGTTTCATTGCTAAAATTGGAGCCAAAAGTCTCCAATTTTGCCTAGTATCCTTAGTTTCACTAAGGATACCTTCATCACTGCGGCAACTGGCTCAGGGCTCACTCTGTTCGCCCATTTTCGTAATTTGTCACTCTCTTTATTCTGCGTCTTCTGCTAAGAGTTTAGCTCGTGTTGCTTCATCCAAAAGTGGGTAGCCTAGGCGTTTGCGTTCTGCGACAAAGGTTTTGGCTACAACACGGGCCAAATTACGGATACGAGCGATATAGCCTGCACGCTCGGTTACGGATACGGCACCACGCGCATCAAGCAGGTTAAAGGTATGTGAACATTTGAGAACATAGTCATAGGCAGGGTGCACCAATCCTTCTTCCAAGGCACGACCAGCTTCTTTTTCAAACTTATCAAAGTTTTCAAGCAACATTTCTTGATCAGAAATTTCAAATGAATATTTTGAATGCTCGTACTCAGGCTGGATGAAGATTTCTCCGTATTTTACACCATCAGCCCACTCAATATCGTAAACAGAGTCAACCTCTTGGATGTAAGAAGCCAAACGTTCCAAACCATAAGTAACTTCCGCCGTCACAGGGCCAGTTGCCAATCCACCTACTTGTTGGAAGTAAGTGAACTGAGTAATTTCCATACCGTCAAGCCAAACTTCCCAACCAAGACCAGCTGAACCAGTTGATGGGTTTTCCCAGTTGTCCTCAACGAAACGAATATCGTGTTCCAAAGGATTGATTCCCAATTTTTCCAAAGACTCAAGGTAAAGTTCTTGGATGTTTGATGGAGATGGCTTCATAACCACTTGGAATTGGTGGTGTTGGTAAAGACGGTTAGGATTTTCTCCGTAACGACCGTCAGCAGGACGACGTGATGGCTCTACATACGCTGCATTCCATGGCTCAGGTCCGATAGCACGAAGGAAAGTGTAAGGACTCATTGTCCCCGCACCTTTTTCATTGTCATAAGCCTGCATAAGCATACAACCTCGGTCATTCCAAAATTGTTGCAAAGTCAAAATAATTTCTTGAAATGTTAATTTCTTAGACATTGTTTACTCCTTTAATTTATATTATCTTCTTAGATTTATTTTTCAAGCAACCAAGAAAAGGCTGGGTCCTGAAAAATATGACGTTTGGGAACAGTTTGTAAATTCTGATCGCTTTCATCTATTGTACCTAATTTCAAAGCACAGACTTCTGGTATATTTTCTTGAACAGTGAAAATTTGACTATGGCAGTTCTGGCAGTAATAACGCTGTTTTCCTGGAGAAGAACTATAGGAAACAAGCTTTTCTCTTCCATGCAATACTAGCTTTTCACTGCTAACTTTAGCATTAACTGTATAGGCATACGCAGTTGCTTTCCGACAAAATGAGCAATGACAAAAAACTAATTCCGATAATTCCTCATCTAGAGTGTAGGTCACTGCTTTACATAAACAAGATCCTTTAAGCATTATGCTCCTTTCTACTTAGGCATTAGACGAATTCAAAAAGAACCGAATTTCAACACCCAAGCCTTGCGACTAGGGGCGTCAGAAACGCGGTTCCACCCTAATTTATTACTTCATTGTTTTTGAAAATACTACAGAAAGCGCCAGTTCTTTATTTTGTTCTACTTGGCTCCCACTATCCCAAGCTCGCTTGAAGAACACCATAAGACTTTCTTTCCTGCTGACTATTATATCAAAAATTAGAACAATGTACAATTCTTTTTATGATTTTCTAGAAATCCATATCATCAACTCGTGGAGCACCAGACTGAACAGCAATTGTTTTTAAAGTTTCTCTCTCCTCATGACTCAGTTCAATTCCAAAGCAATCAAGATTAGCCTGAATACGAGACGCTGTGACAGATTTCGGAAGCGGTAAAAATCCTTCTGCCAAGCTCCATGCCAAGGCTATCTGAGCAACAGACTTTCCATGATTTGCTGCGATTTCTTGCACTTGCTTGCTATCAAACAGTTCTCCCTGACCAAAAGGGCCCCAAGCTTCCAATAAAATTCCTTTTTCTCTACAGTAAGCTACGACTTCCTCTTGATACACACCTGGAGCCAAACGAACTTGATTGACCGCTGGAAGAATTTTTGCTGTTTCAAGCAAGGCATCCAAATGATGGGGAAGGAAATTACTAACTCCAATAGCACGGATTTTTCCTTCTTGATAGAGGTCTTCCATCGCTCTCCAAACTTCTGAATTTCGGATTTTCCAGTGGTTATTTTCTCTGAGTGGTTTTGGATTTGGCCAATGAATCAAATACAAATTCAAATAATCCAAGCCCAGCTGAGCTAAAGACTCTTCAAAAGCCTGACGAGCTTGCTCATAGCTATATTTGTATTCCAGAGTTTGCTGGTTACAAAAATTTCCTCACGCGGAACGCCACTATCTTGAATGGCACGACCAACGCTTTCTTCATTTTTATAAATAGCTGCCGTATCGATATGGCGATAGCCTGCCTTTAAAGCCTCTAGTACAGCTTGATAGGCAATCTCTCCATTTTCAGCTTTCCAGGTTCCAAATCCCAGTACTGGAATTGTAACACCATTGTTTAAAGTATAAGATTTCATTATTTTCCCTTTCTATGAGAAGAAAATCCAAAGAGCCAAATTTTCAAGGAAAACTTTTCTCTTTAGATTTTGTGTATTATTGATTGCGGTCGTAATAGAGCTGATGAGCTTTAAGACGAGAGTCTAACAAATCTGGAATTGTCACAAAGTCATAACCCTGACCTTTCAAATAGTCAATGACCTTTGGTAAAGCATTCACTGTTTCAGCATGGATATCATGCATGAGAATAATAGAACCATTCTTGACTTCACGCTGAATTTCTGTCAAAATAGATGCTTCATTTTTACTTTTCCAGTCCAGACTATCTACATCCCACATAATAAAGCTCAAATCGAGGCTATTGCGAATGTCGTCTGTAATGGCTCCATAAGGCGGACGCATAAGTTTAGAGCTAGAACCCAGCACCTTAGTTAGCGCATCCTCAGTATCAGTAATTTGTTTTTTAGCTTCATCAAGCGAAAGTTTTGAAAGAACTGGATGGCTCCAACTATGGTTTCCAATGACATGACCATCTGCTTTCATTCGTTTCAAAATCTCTTCATTGCCAGAAACATTCTTACCTAAAACAAAGAAAGTTGCCTTGATACCATACTTAGAAAGTGTATCTAATGCTTGATTTGTCGTTGTAGGATTTGGTCCATCATCAAAAGTCAAGGCTACTACTTTACGATTTTTCTTTTCATAATAAGCCTTATATAGTTCTGCGTCCTTATCTAATAAATAAGAGGACTGAATAACCTCAAAGAAACTTGATACCGGCAAGGCAATCTCATCTAGATTTTCAACTGACTGACTTGGATAAAGGATAATCTGACTATCCTTGTAATCAAAATTCCATGCAGACAAGTCTTGGTCAGAGAAGCCTTTAACAACTTGATCAATCTTTTCTTGCTCCAATTTCTTATCCTGTAAGAAAGTGGTGATTTCTTTTAACAACTGCTCTTTGGCTTTACTAGGATCTGAAAATAATTGATCAAGTGTAAAAGGTTTACCATCTTCTGTCAAATGTACTTTTGCCAGACTAGTTTTTTCAGTCTCTTCAACTTTTGACGAAGTTAAATCATAGACTTGTTTCATCACACTTCGGTTGACAATCCCTTTTAAAGTCGAATCCTGTTTCTCCGTATAATAAAAAACCAGATTTTCCTTATCCTCTAGATTGTCTTTAATATCCTGTGTCATAATTCCCTTTATAGACGAAATCACTTGCTCCCCTTGGAGAGGATAATAGGCAATTACTTCGGCTTGTCCCTTACGAAAATGATCCTTCTGATTTCCCTCACTCAATTGATCATCTTTCTCTTTTTTGAGCGATTCAATCTTTTGTTCAAAACTTTGTTTTGTGTATATTTTGTATCCAATTATTGAACCAAGGACACAAATACTTACTGAGAAGATAGCTACTAGGGCTATTAGACTCATTCTTACCTTATCGTGATTCTCACGCTTTGCTCTACTTTTATCCATAGAACCATCATATCAAATTCAGGCTATAATTTCAATGATTTGGGAGGAAATAGTATATTAAAAAAGAGGGGAAGTCCCCCTCTCAAGATTTTATTTGACTGCTTCTTTCAAAGCGTCTACCTTGTCCAAACGTTCCCATGGAAGGTCAATATCTGTACGTCCCATGTGTCCATAAGCTGCTGTTTGACGGTAAATTGGACGTTTAAGATCCAACATTTGGATAATTCCTGCAGGACGAAGATCAAAGATTTGACGCGCTGCTTTTTCAAGCTTGCTTTCAGCTATTGTTCCTGTACCAAAGGTATCGATACGAACAGAAACAGGCTGCGCAACACCGATGGCATAGGCCAATTGCACTTCTGCTTTCTTAGCAAGACCTGCTGCAACGATGTTCTTGGCAATATAGCGAGCCGCATATGACGCAGAACGGTCCACCTTAGTCGCATCTTTACCAGAGAAGGCACCACCACCGTGACGAGAGTAGCCACCATAAGTATCTACGATAATCTTACGACCAGTCAAACCTGAGTCCCCTTGAGGTCCACCGATTACAAAGCGACCAGTTGGATTGATGAAGAATTTTGTTTGCTCATCCAAGTAAGATGCTGGAATCACTTCCTTAATAACCTTGTTAATGACATCATTGTGAATTTGTTCATTGCTGACTTCTGGATCATGCTGAGTAGAAATAACAACTGTGTCCACACGTACTGGACGGTCATTTTCATCATACTCAACTGTAACTTGCGATTTAGCATCTGGACGGAGATAGCTAATTTCACCAGACTTACGAAGTTCTGCCAGACGACGAACCAATTTATGACTGAGTGAAATTGGCAAAGGCATGAGCTCTTCTGTTTCATCAACCGCAAATCCAAACATGAGCCCTTGATCACCAGCACCAATCAAGTCCAGTGGATCTTGATCGGCATTTCCACGAACCTCCAAGGCTTCGTTAACACCTTGGGCAATGTCTGGTGACTGCTCAACAAGTGACGGATGAACTCCCACCGTCTCAGCAGAAAATCCATATTCTGTATTGGTGTAACCAATCTCTGCAATGGTATCACGAACCACACGGTTGATATCCACATAGGCATTTGTAGATATTTCACCAAAAACATGGACAGAACCAGTATATACAGCTGTCTCAGCAGCAACGTGCGCCTCTGGATCCTTAGCTAAAATAGCATCCAAAATCGCATCTGAAATTTGGTCTGCAATCTTATCTGGATGCCCCTCAGATACAGATTCAGACGTGAATAATTTACGTTCTGACATAAAAATGTCCCCCCTTAAAAATAGTGTTATAGAGTTACAAAGTACTGATAGGTATTTTCATTTTCTAAGAGTTACGACGCGAAAGAAATAAAAACGATACTTTTTTATTTCTGAAGCTAGTAAGGCGCATAGGGTGACCGCCTTATAGCGGCAACCGTAGAATGACGAGCGACTACTTTGGAGCCGTCATTCTTTGCGAGTTACAAAGTACTGATAGGAAATTTCTTAGTGATGTAGACCTACCATCTTATCGGGACTATATAACTTTATCATTATACCATTTTTAAGCGCAATTTGCAGTCTTTAATGTAGTGTTTCTGTTTAGATAGTTCGTTCTCATAAATAAAAAAAGTTGGAGCTCAGCACTCCAACAATTGCCTTAAAATGTTTGGCGTTTTGCTTTACGCTCGGCACGGCCACGAGCGCGATTTTCAGCACGCTTGTTTTTGCGGCGTTTTTCATCAACCGCCCATTTAATTTTCTTCTTATAACCTGGTTTGACTTTTTTCTTTTTCTTTTTAACCAAACCAATCATTTCAATATCAAGCTTATCTTGTTTTTTCTCACGGTTGGCACGACGATCACGGTCATAGGTATCTTGGAATTCTCCATCTTTTAGCATCTTCGGAGTAAACTTGATTCCTAATTTCTCCAACTCACGGATATCCGAGTCATCGCTTGGTTGGTAAAGGGTAATGGCTGTACCTGGTAGGCCATTTCGTCCAGTACGACCAACACGGTGCACAAAGAAAGATAGGTCTTGTGGAATGGCATCATTGATGACATGACTGACACCTTCAATGTCAATCCCACGCGCTGCCAAATCTGTTGCGACAATATACTCAAAATCCAGATTTTTCACCTGGTTCATGATACGTTTGCGCTCACGAGGGGCAATACCCCCATGGATTTTTGCCACCTTCAAGCCTTGAGCAGTCAGATATGAATACAATTCATCAGCACGCGTTTTAGTGTTAACAAAAATCATTGCCAAATACGGTTGCATCAACTGAGTCAACTGGTAAATTTGAGCATTCTTATCTCGACCCTTGGTCGAAATCAACCAATTATCAATGGTATCAGAAATGACCGTTTTGGTCTTGATTTTCTCCATAACAGGATTAGATAAGTATTTTTTCAAGAATGGTTGCAGTTTTTGTGGAATAGTAGCTGAGAAGACCATGAATTGTAGGTCTTTTGGAAGGCTTCCAGCAATCTTATCAACAGTTGCCAAGAATCCCATATCCAAGGTCATGTCTGCTTCATCGACCACAAAGGTCTTAGCCTTGTGAATAGCTAGGTCACCAGACTTAACTAAGTCATAAATACGACCTGGCGTACCGATAACAATATGAGGCTGGTTACTTGCCAATTTGTCAATCTGGCGAGCCTTATCTGTCCCTCCCACATAATTAACCACACGAACTTCTACTTCTGAGTGAGTAGCAATCTGACGGGCTGCTTTGTAAATTTGAGTAGCTAATTCACGGCTCGGTGCAGTAATGACTGCTTGAACACTATCGCTGGCTTCATCTAATTGCTGGAAAATCGGCAATAGAAAAGTGTGAGTCTTACCCGAACCTGTTTTTGATTCACCGACTAGGTCACGACCTGCCAAAACAATAGGAATCAACTTGTCTTGCACCTCTGTTGGAGTTGTAAATTTCAACTCCTCCAAGGCTTCTCTAATATAGTTTTTAAATTGAAATTTCGTAAATGACATAATATCCTCGATTCTATCTATCTTACCAATTATACCATATTTTATTCCATTTCAGTAGTCTCACTCATAGAGCTTACTTTCAGTAGTTCATCTAATCAAAAAAAAGGCTGGAATTTGTGAATCCCAACCTCTTTTTAGTCCTTATTTCCAGTTTAAAATAGCATTCAAGCCATAGTGATCACTAACTTGCGGACTATTGTTGCCATCAAATACGACATGTAAATTTTCCACCGCTAACTCTTTGGTAGTAAAAACATAGTCGATTCGAAGGGGTTCTGTGTTCCCCTTCCAGCCATCAATTTCTGGTGGAACAGTATAGCTACCACTTTTCTCTTGAGCAACTTCAAATGCGTCTTGTAAGCCTAATGGACTAGCTAAAATAGCTTGGTAACCTTCCTGACCAGCTGGGTTGTTGAAATCTCCAGCAAGCAAAAGTGGCTTGTTCAATTCTTTCAAGACAGCTTCAAATCGCGCCCATTCTTCTTGGAAACCTTTATCCCACCAAGAAAGATGGACACTTGCAACTGCAAGCTCCTTACCATCAACTACAGTTTCAGCCAAGGCAACACGACGAGTATGATAGTCTGTTGGATCATCCACATCTGAAATCAAAATTTCTCTTGCTTCAATATGTGTTTTAGACAAGATAGCCACACCTTCATGGTAGCGGTCATAACCAATATGGTTATAGGCCCAAGTCCAGTAGTAATCTTTCCCTTGCTCTGACAACTTTTCAACCAAAAGTCTAACATAATGGTCTTGGTGAATAGGCTCAGCTGCTGGCAAAGCTTGATAAAGGTCATTAACCTCCACCTCTGGCGAAGTAATCTCCTGATTGATTTCTTGGAAACATATCAAATCATAGTCCTTTTCAAGAATATCCTGAAGCAAAATCTGGAATTTTTCCTCTGCTTCTTTTTCCATCCAACTGTGAGTATTGAGTGTTAAAAATTTCATTCTTTTCTCCCAAAATAAGAGGTTGGAATACAGCTTCCAACCTCAAGTATATTACAATTCTACTTTAGCAACTGCTGATTTAGCTGCAAGAGAACCTGTTTTTTCTAATTTAACTGATTTAATTGCATCACCATTTGTGAAGACAACTACTGTTGAAGTTTCACGACCTGCTGCACGGATAGCATCCAAATCAGCTGTGACAAGGAGATCTCCTGCTGCAACTTTTTGTCCTTCAGCAACATGAACTGTAAATGGTTTTCCTTCAAGACTTACTGTGTCCAAACCAATGTGAACCAATACTTCAAGACCTGCTTCAGTCACAAGACCAAGAGCATGTTTTGTAGGGAAGATGCTTGATACAGTACCTGAAACTGGAGATACAATGTTTCCATTTGCAGGTTCTACAGCAAATCCATCGCCCATCATTTTTTGAGCAAATACTGGATCTTTAACTTGTTCCAAGGCAACAACTTGACCGTCTGCTACTGAGTAAACTTCCTCAGTAAGACCTTTGAAGTGAACAGTGTTTTGTTGCGCTTCTGTCATTTGACTTGGAAGAGTTTCAGGAATGATTTCACCTGAATCAAGGATATCTTGGATATCAGATTTCAATACG
The DNA here is from genome assembly GCF_946188375.1 of Streptococcus mitis. GTDB lineage: Bacteria > Bacillota > Bacilli > Lactobacillales > Streptococcaceae > Streptococcus > Streptococcus mitis_CX. The sequence goes on along the minus strand of NZ_CAMHUS010000008.1, from coordinate 78,185 downwards.
TCAGCTTTTGGACCGTAGATAGCTTGAACTCCTTGTCCTTTCATGACAAGACCCATAGCTCCTTCTGCTTTCCATTGTTCTGCATCACCGACTTTGTCAGCATCTTTTACAGTTACACGAAGACGAGTCATACATGCATCCACATCAACGATGTTTGCACGTCCACCAAGAAGGTTGATAATGTTTACAGCTTGAGAACCTGCTGCAACTTTCACTTCGCTGCTAGATTCTTCTGAACCTTCAGCAGTTTCGTAGTTTCCGTTACGCCCTGGAGTTGCGTAGTTGAATTTTTGAATCATGAAGTTTGCGATAAAGTACATGATTACAGCAAAGAGAACAGTTACCCAAACGAAGTTAACGATATCCATACCGATACCAGCGCTAATCGCAATAGGTGTACGAGTCAAGAACTCAATTGAACCGAATGAGTGCATACGTAGGTTCACAACGTCAGCCATAGCGAAGGCCGCACCTTGAACAAGTGAGTAAACAAGATACATAGGTGTTGCGATGAACATGAACATGTATTCGATTGGTTCAGTAACCCCTGTCAAGAATGTTGCAAGAGCTGTTGCAATCATCATACCTTTGTATTTATGTTTCTTGTCAGCATCAACATTACGGTAGATAGCAACGATGACACCCATCAAGATACCGAATGAACCGATCATTTGTCCAACTTTGAAACGAGCTGGGTGAACAGTATCTAACAAGTGTTGGTATTGAGTAGCATCAGTACCTTTAAGGTTTACAAGGTCTGTTACCCATGCAAGCCAAAGTGGATCTTGACCAAATACTTGGCTACCTTTTGCTGCACCAGTTAAGACATCATAAGTACCGCCAAGAGCTGTGTAGTTCATTGGGATAGTCAACATGTGGTGAAGACCAAATGGCAAGAGCAAACGTTCCAATGTACCATACAAGAATGGTGCAAGGATTGGAGCAGTTTCTTGTGAGTTGGCAATCCAGATACCAAAGCTATTGATACCTGTTTGAACTACTGGCCAGAAAGCAGCAAGTACGATTGCAGCAATTACTGAACGAAGAATAACTACAAACGGTACAAAACGTTTTCCGTTAAAGAATGAAAGTGCATCAGGAAGCTTACGGAAGTTGTAGTATTTGTTGTAAGCAGTTGCCCCAATAAAACCAGAAATAATCCCTACGAAGACACCCATGTTCAAGGCTGGAGCTTCAAGAACACTGATAAAGTAATCAGCAACTTTGATTGATCCACCGAAGAGAGTAGTTACCATCGCATCTGGATTTTTCAACATATCGCCTGATACACCAAAGATTGTACCAGTGATACGGTTAATCAAGATGAAGGCAAGACCAGCGGCGAAAGCACCACCAGCACGTTCTTTAGCCCAGCTTCCTCCAATAGCGAGGGCGAACAAGATATGAAGGTTAACGATAACTCCCCAACCGATTTGCTCTAGTACACCACCAGTAATAACGAGTGGTGCAAAGGTTGGGTTAATCATCACGATAGACTTACCGATTGAAATCATCAAACCAGCAGCCGGCATAACCGCGATAACTACCATCAAAGCCTTACCGAATTTTTGCCAAAATTCGAAAGACAAGACATTTTTGAATGTATCTTTCATCATTCAAATCTCCTTTATTTTTATTTAGGCAAACGTTTTACGAAAACGTTTGCACCTTTTATGATTTAATTATACCACTTTAATTTTTTTTGTAAAGGCTTTTATTAAAAAAAGTAGACTTTTTTCTAAAATTTTTGTAGTAAAAAAGGAGATAGTAAAATCTCCTCAAATATACATCTATTAAAATTTAGACTTTTAAGAATCGGCGCATTGAAATTCCTGATCCGATTGAACCGATAAAAATTCCAATCACAAATAATAAGGCAATCATCAGTGGACTGAATACTTCTGGTGATATCATTGAAAGGTTCTGACCAACCAATGACTTATTAACCGATTGGTAAACCATTTTATAGACAATAAATACCAGAATTGATGGAAGTGTTGCTCCAAGCAAACCAATGAAGGCACCTTCAAGCAAGAAAGGTCCGCGGATATAGCCATTCTTAGCACCTACTAAACGCATGATTTGAATTTCACGGCTTCGTGAAATGATGGTGATACGTATAGTATTAGAAATCAAGAACACCGCAATGAAAATCAATAATCCAGCGATAACTAGTCCCCAGACACGAATAAATGAGGCTAACTTAAACAAGCGTTCTGTATTGGCACCACCATCTTGAACTTCTGACACACCTTCGATTTTTTTAGCCTCTTCTGCTACTGTCTTTACATCACTTGGTGTATTTGTATCAACGATATATGCATCATAGAGAGGATTGGCATCGCCTTCAAAGATTTTCCAGTTGTCCCCCATTGTTTCTGTCAACTTTTCATATTGTTCTTCTTTACTTGAAAACGTAACACTTTTAACGGTTGACATACCTTTCAAAGCATCATATACCTTATGGTAGTCGTTATTTGTAACAGTTTGACCTTCTTTTTCAATCGTCTCACTATTATCAGCTACGTCCTTACGAATGTATACCATTACTCGGACATTATTTTCAATATCTGTAGCTAGTTTAGCCGTATTAAAGATAACAGATGCAAATATTGCAACCAAGGTCAAAGTAATCATAACTGAACTGACAGCAGCTACTGTCATCCAGCCATTTCGTTTCAAACTTTTTAACGATTCAAATAAATGACGAAAAAATCTACTAATCATCGTATCCATATTCTCCTTTAGCTTCGTCACGAACGACACGACCATTTTCAATGGCAATGACACGGTGGCGCAAGGTATTTACAATCTGACTGTTGTGGGTAGCCATCAAGACAGTTGTACCTTGGAGATTGATGCGTTCCAGCAAGTTCATAATTTCCCATGAATTATCTGGGTCCAAGTTTCCTGTTGGTTCGTCCGCAATCAATACTTTGGGATTATTTACAATAGCACGCGCTATCGCAATACGCTGTTGTTCTCCCCCTGAAAGTTCATTTGGGAAAGAACGAACCTTATGCTTCAATCCAACCAAGTCTAAAACTTCCATAACACGTTTTTTGATATTACGGCGGCTCTCACCAATAACTTCCATTGCATAAGCAATATTTTCATAAACGGTTTTCTTTGGTAACAGTTTATAATCTTGGAAGACAACCCCAACACTACGACGTAGGAGAGGGACATCTTTCTTTTTAATTTTAACCAGATTAAAACCAGCAACAGATAAGCTTCCTTTTTCGATTTTTACTTCGCGATACAAAGAACGAATAAAGGTTGATTTTCCAGCTCCTGACGGACCTACGATATAGGCAAATTCTCCTGGTTGAATGCTGACCGAAACACCACGTAGGGCAGTCGTTCCGTTGTCGTATTTTTTGACGACATCTCTCATTTCAATGATTGACATGTGAGTTCCTTTCTATCTTAGCTGATTCGCCACTTGAGATAAGCATCGATAAAACCATCTAGGTCTCCATCCATAACCTTATCTACCTGCGCAACTTCAAAACTAGTTCGATGGTCTTTTACCATAGTATAAGGTGTGAAGACATATGAACGAATTTGACTTCCCCATGTGATTTCCTTCTTCTCACCCTTGAGGGAATCGACTTCCGCAGCTTTCTTTTCTTGCTCCATTTGATAGAGCTTAGCCTGTAACATCTTCATAGCTCGATCTCTATTTCCATATTGGGTACGATCGACCGTTGACTGAACGACAGTCCCAGTAGGAATGTGTGTCAAACGCACACCAGTTGAAACCTTGTTGACGTTTTGTCCACCAGCACCACCTGAACGGAAAGTATCCATCTTGATATCATCTTCACGGATTTCCACTTCAATGGTATCATCCAATTCTGGCATTACTTCTACAGATGTGAAAGAGGTATGGCGACGTTTAGCAGAGTCAAATGGTGAAATTCGTACCAAACGGTGTACACCCATTTCTGACTTGAGAAGGCCATAGGCATTAGTTCCTTCAAATGATAAGGTTACTGACTTGATACCAGCTTCATCTCCTGCTTGGTAATCCAGTACTTCCACTTTAAAGCCTTTAGCATTTCCATAGCGAGTGTACATACGAAGCAACATATCACCCCAGTCCTGAGCCTCAGTACCACCGGATCCTGGATGAATTTCCAAGATGGCATTGTTGTGGTCATAAGGTTCTGACAAGAGTAGAGTCATCTCGTAGCTGGTCATCATCTTATCAAGTTCTGATAACTGTTCAACCAATTCTTCATGCACCGACTCATCTTCAGCTAAAAAGTCCAATAAAATTTCGACTTCATCCTGCAACTCTTCCATTTTGTGGAAGGTGTTATAGGTATTTTTTAATTCATTTAATTCTTGCGACGTTTTTTGGGCCGCGATATTATCGTTCCAAAAATCAGGTTCTGTCATCTTGTTTTCCAAGATGGCAATCTCTTCCTCTAAACCTTCGAGGTCAAAGAGACCCCCTGAAAGAAGCTAATTTTTCACGATTTGCGTCAATTTTCTGACGAATTTCTGAAATGTCCATAAATACTCCTTTTTTACATTATTTCATTATAGCATATTTTATCATTTCTTTCCATCTTTTGCTCTAATCCCTTATTACACGTAAAAAGAAGCCTTTCGGCTTCCCTTCTTACAAGACTTTTGCTGAAGTACGAGTAATCTCTTCTACTTGAATATTCTCTGATTCAAATTTTTCTTTCAAGGCTGGTAAATCAATTGATCCATCGATTTGAACTTCGATAATGACCTTACCATCCTTACGCGGAATATTGACTGTATGAGAGATATTCAAATTTTCTTCTACAATCAAAGAAATAATTTTTCCAAGAACGCCAACTTCGTTTTCCGTAACAAAGCGTACACGAATTCCTTCTTCGCCATAACCTGCAATTTCAAGAAAGGCTTGGAAAACGTCACGGTCCGTAATAACCCCATAGACTTGATGGTTATCTACTACAGGAAGAATACCAATCTTATTTTTCAACATCAGATAAGTTGCATCCTCTAGACTCGCATAGCCTGAAACAGTGACAACATCGCGAATCATCACATCTTTTACTTTTGTCTTATTTAGAAGATAATTCATCTCATAGATAGAAAGACTGGTTGCTTTTGATGGACTAGCTTGGGCAATGGTTCCTTCAGTTACTAAACCAACCAATTGATCATTTTCGATAACAGGCAAGCGGTGCAACCCTTGCTCTCTCATCAAATCTGCTGCATGAGATACTGTTGTATCTGGACTAATATACACTACCTTGCGGGTCATAAAATCTTTAACTGCCATGAGACTTCTCCTTTTCTATTCTTATCCCTATTATACAATCTTTTTGTAAATCTATCAAACGCTTACATTTCTTTTTCAAAATTCAGAAAAGTATGAATAAGCTAGCAAAAAGAGCTCTGAAATCGAGCTCCGTGAATGAAGATAAGAAACTTTTCATTCGATTTTTTAAAATATTAGAAATTAAGCTTTTAATGTAGATGAAGATTTGTTTACAATCTTTATCTGCCGACTAAAAAGGTCCACAGGACTATAATGATGATTACTTCGTAATCTTTATCTGCAACCTAAACTAGTCTCCCAGACTAGTTTAGCCACCCAGATATGCTTTTCTGACTTCTTCTGATGAAGCGAGTTCTTTTCCTGTTCCTGATAGAACGATTTTTCCTGTTTCCAGTACATAACCTCGGTCAGAGATTGCGAGTGCCTTATTGGCATTTTGTTCAATCAAGAGGACGGTTGTTCCTTGCTTCTGAATATCTTGAATGATATCAAAAATCTCTTGGATAAAGATTGGGGCAAGTCCCATCGATGGTTCATCTAAGAGAAGAAGTTTTGGTGTTGACATAAGAGCACGTCCCATGGCAAGCATTTGTTGTTCTCCTCCTGAAAGAGTGGCTGCATCTTGGTTCTTGCGTTCTTCAAGACGTGGGAAACGTGAGAAAACTTTCTTTAAGTTAGCTTGATTTTCTTCACGATTTTTCTTTAAGAAAGCACCCATTTCTAGATTTTCCATAACAGTCAAGCCAGGGAATACGTGGCGTCCTTCTGGTACTTGTGAAAGACCACCTGCCACGATTTTCTGAGCCGGCATTTTTTGGATTTCTTGACCTAAAAATTCAATCTTTCCTGAACTTGGTCTAACTAAACCAGACAAGGTACGGAGAATGGTTGTCTTACCTGCACCATTGGCACCGATAAGGGAAACAACTTCTCCTTCATTCACTTCAAAGCTTACATCACGGACTGCTTGGATCATGCCGTAATGCACAGAAAGATTATCAACTTTTAACATAGACATTAGGCTTCACCTCCTAGATAAGCTTCGATAACGCGTTTATTGGTCTTAATTTCGTCTGGAGTTCCTTGGGCAATCAAACGACCGTATTCAAGTACGTAGATACGTTCTGTTACTTCCATGACCAGATTCATATCGTGTTCAATCAGCATGATTGTAATCTTAAATTCATCTTTAATACGACGAATTAACTCAGTCAATTCTGCTGTTTCCTGCGGGTTCATACCTGCTGCTGGTTCATCCAAAAAGAGAATTTTAGGTTCCGTAGCGAGGGCACGAACAATTTCCAAACGACGTTGTTGTCCGTAGGCAAGATTTTTAGCAAGAGTTTCTGCATCACCATCTAAATCGAAGATTTTCAACAATTCCAAAGCTTTAGCCTTTAATTCTTTTTCACTCTTGTAAAAAGCTGGCAAGCGTAAGAAACTAGCAAAAACATGTTGCTTGTGATGGTTGCCAAAGGCAATCAAAACATTGTCCAAAACTGTTAAATCTTTAAAGAGACGGATATTTTGGAAAGTACGTCCAAGTCCCAAAGAAGCAATCTTATAAGGTGACTTCCCATTTAAAAGGTGACCATCAAGGGTAACAGTTCCCTCACTCGGTTCATAAACACCAGTCAAGAGGTTGAAAAGAGTGGTTTTCCCAGCTCCGTTTGGACCGATTAGTCCAACCAATTCCCCTTCGTTCAATTCAAGAGTCACATCTCCAACAGCTGTTAGACCGCCAAAATGTTTGGTTAACTGTTTTACTTCAAGTAATGCCATTAGTTTTGTTCCTCCTTCTTAGATTTTTTAAAGAAACGTGATAGGCTCAATTCCCATGTTCCAAGGAGTCCACCTGGTCTGAAAATCATTACCAATACCAAGGCTAAAGCATAAATAATCATACGCACGCTAGCAACATCTTGGAGAAGCATATTCAAAATTCCAAGGACAATAGCTGAAACGATTGCACCTGTAATGGAACCAAGTCCACCAAATACAACAATAATTAAAACGTTGATTGAGTTGATGAATGTGTAATCTTTCGGTACAACTGAACCGATAAATCCTGCCTGAAGTGACCCTGCAATACTTGCAGTAATGGCACCGAAGACAAAGGCGATGATTTTAATTTTAGTCGTATTAACCCCAACTGACTCAGCAGCGATTTCATCCTCACGAACAGAGAGGGTTGAACGACCAATTGGACTACGCAAGAAGTTCAAGGTTGCAATAGTTGTAATCACGACAAAGAAGTAAACCATTTGCCAAGTTGTAAAGTTAGGAATTCCCAAGATACCTGCCGCACCATTTGTAAGGCTTCCACCATTGATGATAAAGATACGGATAATTTCAGAAACACCTAGAGTCGCTACCGCAAGATAGTCCCCCTTCAAGCGCAAGGTTGGAATTCCGACAAGCAAGGCAACTGCTCCTGAAAGCAAAGCACCTATCAGCATAGCTCCAAAGAAAGCACCGTAGGTTGGTGATTTAGAACCAATAATAGCTGCTGCATAGGCACCAATCGCCATGAAACCAGCATGCCCAAGTGAAAATTGTCCTGAAAAACCAACGATTAAGTTAAGACCAACTGCCAGAATAATATTAATTCCGATTTGTTGTAAAATCTGTACATAGAATAGGTTGAGTACTCCGACTGAAACCAGTACACTAATCAAGCCATAGCCAGCTAATAAAAGGAGTAACCATAGAATATTAACTTTTAAATTTTCCTTCATCGTTTACACCTTCTCTTTCACATTTTTACCAAGAATACCTGCTGGGCGGACAATCAAGATCAACAACAGGATTCCATAAACAATGGCATCACGGAAGTCTGACATTCCAAAGGCTGTCGCAAAAGTTTCCAATAAACCAATCACAAAACCACCAAGAGCCGCACCAGGAATAATCCCGATACCACCAAGTACTGCGGCAACGAAAGACTTAAGACCTGGAGTAACCCCCATCAAAGGCTCAAGAGAGTTATAATAGAGGGCAATCAGAACACCAGCTGCACCAGCAAGAGCTGAACCCAAAGCAAAGGTAAAGCTGATAGTACGGTTTACATTGATCCCCATCAATTGTGCCGCATCGCTATCTACAGATACAGCACGCATGGCTTTCCCCATCTTTGTTTTTTGGACAATGACTTGTAACAAAATCATCAAAATCAAGGAAATGGCCAAGATCATTAACTGCACATTTGTTAAGCTGATTGGTCCCAAATCATAGCGAACTGTTTGAATCGCTTGAGGGAAGGCACGGGTATTGGCACCAACCAGATAGACCATCCCATACTCCAATAGGAAAGAAACCCCAATAGCCGTAATCAAAACAGCAATACGAGTAGAGTGACGCAAAGGTCGGTAAGCAAGGAACTCAATCACGACACCAAGAATGGCTGTCGCAAGCATAGCTACAATAAGAGCTACAAAGAAATTCATTTGGAAAGAATTAATCAAGAAATAACCGATAAAGGCTCCCATCATATAAATATCACCGTGGGCGAAGTTGATGAGCTTGATAATTCCGTAAACCATGGTATATCCTAGGGCTAACAGCGCATAAACACTACCTAGAATCAAACCATTTACTAGTTGTTGGAGCATAAGATTCACTCTTTCTATTTATAATTTCGAGGGTTTTCCCTCACTTTTTGATAGGTTCTTAAACATCGAAACAGGGAGTGAGTCCGAGTCTCATTCCCTATTTCAACATTTTCTATTATGGTTTTACAACTTCTGCTGCTTCAACCTTACCATTGTTCATAGTCATCATGTAAGCAGTTTTGACTGTGTTGTGATCTGCATCGAAGCTTGTTTGACCAGTTACACCTTCAAAGTCTTTTGTTTTAGCAAGGTTATCCTTGATTTCTCCAGAGTTTTTAGCACCTTTTGCTGCGTTTGCTACAAGGTGAACAGAGTCATAAGCCAAGGCTGCAAATGTTGAAGGCTCTTCGTTGTACTTAGCACGGTAAGCATCAAGGAAAGCTTTTGCTTTAGCTGAAACTTCTACAGTAGTTGAGAAGCCTGAGATAAAGTAGATGTTTGATGCTTTTTCAGCAGTTGCTTGTTGCACAAACTCTTCACCGTTGAATCCATCACCACCAACGATTGGTTTGTCAATTCCCATACCACGCGCTTGGTTTACAATTTTACCAGCCTCATTATAGTAGCCAGGAACAACGATCGCATCAAAATCTTTCCCTTTCATTTTTGTAAGGGCTGCTTGGAAGTCTGTATCACCTGCTACGAAAGTTTCATCAGCAACGATTTCACCCTTGTATGACTCGCGGAAAGATTTGGCAATCCCTTTAGCATAGTCACTGGCATTGTCAGTGTAAAGAACAACTTTCTTAGCTTGCAATTTATCAGAAACATAGTTTGAGATAATTTTTCCTTGGAAGCTATCTTGGAAAGTTCCGATAAAGAGGTAATCTTGACCTTTAGTCAATCCATCTTGAGTCGCACTTGGTGAGATCAATGGAACACCTGCTTTTGTAGCGTTCGCTACCGCAGCTGCAGTCGCACCAGATGTCGCAGGTCCTACGACTGCTGATACTTTAGATTGGGTTACAAGGTTAGTTGTAACTGAAGCAGCCTCAGCTGTTTCAGACTTATTATCTTTATCGATTACTTCGATTTGTTTTCCATCAATACCACCTGCGGCATTGATTTCATCAACAGCCAATTGGGCACCTTTTTGTTCAGCTGTTCCGTATGCAGCTAAAGAACCTGATTCTTCAAAGTTAAATCCGATTTTGATTGTCTTCTCATCTACTGAGTTACCAGCAGCATTTGACGCTCCAGACTTCACTTCTCCACAGGCTGCAAGAAGTGCTACACTTGCAAGCGCCACAAACGATAGGGCAAATTTTTTCTTCATCTTTTTTGTCTCCTTATTTCTTAAATAAATAGCATGTTAAGAATATACCGAATTATCAGAAAATTGTCAACACTTTTCTTGAACTTTTTCGATGATAACGTTTTCCTCTCGATAAAGATTGCCCACAAAGGGTGTTTCCAGCTCTTGGATATGACAAACTCTGACTTTTTTTATAAACTTTTCCTTGCTCAAGCGCCCGACCACTTGCTCCACTTCTTGAGTTGGAACATAAAGCTGCAAGTAACGATGCTTCTTGGAATGATAGGTAATATCTCCATAATCCTGCAGTTTTTTGGCATCCCGATTATAGTAAAGATAGATAATCAAGCCAGATCGATTGACTTTTTCAAACATGGTAAATCCTCTTTCTAAGAAATCTCTCCCTATTATACCAAAAAAAGCAAACCCCGTCGAGTTTGCCTTCTTTCATTATTAGTTCAATGAATTGTTGGCCATGATTTCATCAATAAAGCCATATTCAAGTGTTTCTTGGGCGCTCATCCAGTTATCGCGTTCTGCATCTGCGTGAACTTTTTCGATTGACTGACCTGAATTTTCAGCCAAGATTTTTTCCAAGGTGTTACGAGTTTTGAGCAAGTGTTCTGCAGCAATCGCCATATCGGTTTGTTGAGTACCACCACCTGTACCACCCATTGGTTGGTGAATCATGTATTCGGCATTTGGAAGCATGAAACGTTTGCCTTTTGCTCCACTAGATGCGATGACTGTACCCATAGATGCAGCCATTCCCATAACGATGGTTTGGACATCCGCTTTGATAAAGTTCATAGTATCAACGATTGCCAAACCAGCTGAAACGGAACCACCAGGTGTATTGACATAAAGGTAAATATCTTTTGTACTATCTTGGGCATCCAAGAAAAGCAATTGGGCAATAACAGAGTTAGCCATATTGTCTTCAACTGGACCTGTCAGCATAATGATGCGGTCTTTGAGAAGACGTGAGTAAATATCGTAAGAACGTTCTCCACGACTTGTTTGTTCAATAACTACAGGAATCATTTATTTCTCCTTTTGAGTTTTATTTTTGTTTGTCAAATGACTGAAGATAAGACTATTATAATATTTTGGTCAAAAAAGGTCAAATTTTTGCTCTGTTTTCATTAGACAGAAACAAAAATTCAACCTCCTTTCGTGACTGGGAATTCTTTTCCAAGTCAATCTTCTTTTCGATCTTATTTCGTACCGAACAAGCGATCTCCAGCATCTCCAAGACCTGGAACGATATAACCGTGTTCGTTCAAGCGGTCATCCAAGGCTGCTGTAAAGATTTCTACATCTGGATGAGCTTCTTGAAGGGCTTTTACACCTTCTGGAGCAGATACAAGGCAGACAAATTTGATATTTGATGCGCCACGTTTTTTAAGAGAATCAACAGCCAAGATTGCTGATCCACCTGTTGCCAACATTGGGTCTACTACAAAAATTTGACGTTGGTCAATATCTTCAGGTAATTTCACTAGGTACTCAACTGGTTGAAGTGTTTCTTCATCACGGTACATACCGATGTGACCAACTTTAGCAGCTGGAACCAAGCTCAAGAGACCATCAACCATCCCGATACCTGCGCGTAAGATTGGAACGATGGCCAATTTCTTACCTGCCAATTGTTTTTGAACAGTTTTTGTAATTGGTGTTTCGATTTCCACATCTTCTAGTGGAAGATCACGAAGTACTTCATACCCCATCAACATTGCAATCTCATCTACTAGCTCACGAAAAGCTTTTGTAGAAGTATCTGTACGACGCAAGATTGACAATTTGTGTTGAATCAGTGGATGATTAATAACTTCAATTTTTCCCATTTTTGGAATTCCTTCTTTCAATTTATTCTTCTTATTATACCAAAAAACGGTTTAAAAATCTTTCTAAACCATTTATTTTTGATAATTTTTACATTAAATCTGCCTCTTTAAGAGCTGCTTGTACTGTCTCAAGTGGTAAATGGGTTAATTCTGTTCCCTTTTCTTGATAAAGGTATTGGGCATAGTCATCCATTCGGTACTGGTTAATATAAACCACGCGCTTGCAACCGACCTGAAGCAATTGTTTGGTACAGTTGAGACAAGGAAAATGGGTTACATAGGCTGTAAAGCCTTTGGGAACACCACGTTCTGCACCTTGAAGGATAGCATTGACCTCAGCGTGAAGGGTGCGAACACAGTGGCCTTCAATGACCAGACATTCGTGGTCAATACAATGCTCAGTCCCTGACACCGAACCATTGTAACCAGTGGAAATTACCTTATTATCCTTAACCAAAATCGCACCCACTTTGGCACGTTTACAAGTGGAACGATTGGCAATTAGTAGAGCTTGGGCTGCAAAATATTCATCCCATGCTAGTCTTTTTTCAGTCATATCTCTTCTCCTTTTTCTCTATTTTTTAAAAAATGGTAACCGTAAATCCGCAATCTTTTCAGCAGGTACCTTCATGCCATCCTTGATCCATTTTAGAAGGACAGAGACGATGGCCGAACTCCAGAAGGAATGAAGATAAGAGCTGACACCTTTTGATTTTCCATGGTATTTTTCTAGAAATTCCTGCATGGCTTGGACAAAGATTTTTTCCAGATGGTAATCTAAGGCAAGTTGAATCACTCTAGCTTCCTTTCTTGCCTCACGGAAAAGGTGAACCCAGACCAGATAAAGGTCTGTCTTTAAATCATAATGGTGCAACTGTTCCATGATGTTGTGGACACTCCGTTTAAAGACGCTCTCTAAAATTTCCTCTTTGGAATCATAATTACGGTAAAAGGCCGCACGTGAAACGCCTGCCCGTTTGACCAATTCAGAAATACTAATCTTGGCCAAATCCTTTTTTTCCAAAAGTTGCAAGAGGGCTGTTTCAATCGCTTCTCTAGTTAATAAATTGGATTCTTGGTTTGATTTTCTGAGATTTTCAAGAGATTTTTCAGAGATTCTACGTTCAGACATAACATTTTCTTTCTACTTGTCACAACAGACAGATGAGGCTTTTGTTTCAAGGGCTTTCATGATATAATTGTAAAAAAAGACAGAACCTTTGTCAATGTATAACTGACAAAGATGGAGAATTTCTATGACTTGGAAGATTATTGCTGACTCTGGTTGTGATTATCGTCAGCTGGCAAGACCAGCTATTGACACGACCTTTGTAAGTGTCCCCTTAACCATTCAAGTAGCTGATCAGGTCTTTGTTGATGATGCCAGTCTTGACATTGACCAAATGATGAAAACCATGTATGCAACTGCAGAAGCTTCAAAATCAGCTTGTCCAAGCCCAGATGATTATTTGCGAGCATTTGAAGGAGCCAAAAACATTTTCCTAGTAACCATCACTGGTACTCTTTCTGGAAGCCACAATAGTGCTCAACTAGCAAAAAATATTTATCTGGAAGAACATCCTGATACTAAAATTCATATAATTGATAGTTTGTCTGCTGGTGGGGAAGTTGACTTGCTCGTAGAAAAATTGAATGACTTGATCGACCAGGGCTTATCTTTTGAAGAAGTGGTTGAAGCTATCACCGCCTATCAAGAAAAAACCAAGTTACTCTTTGTCCTAGCCAAAGTCGATAACTTGGTGAAGAACGGCCGTTTGAGTAAGCTTATTGGTACGGTCGTTGGCCTTCTCAATATCCGTATGGTCGGAGAAGCTAGTGAAACTGGAACTCTCGAATTGCTACAAAAAGCACGAGGACCAAAGAAATCAGTTCAAGCTGCCTATGATGAAATCATTAAAGCTGGATATACTGGTGGCCGTATTGTCATGGCCCAACGCAATAACGAGAAATGTTGCCAACAGCTCTCAGAGCGAATCCGCGAAAATTTCCCACAGGCGGATATTAAAATTCTCCCAACATCTGGTCTCTGCAGTTTTTATGCAGAAGATGGTGGTTTGCTGATGGGATATGAAATTGATTAATTGCATTCTTGACAAGAGGTGACTTCATCTCTTGTTTTTTTGTGGTACAATAGAGCTATGAAACATTTTGATACTATTGTCATCGGTGGAGGTCCTGCTGGCATGATGGCTACGATTTCCAGTAGCTTTTATGGTCAGAAAACCCTCCTCATCGAAAAAAATCGGAAACTTGGAAAAAAATTAGCTGGGACTGGTGGGGGACGTTGCAATGTAACCAACAACGGAACTCTAGATGACCTACTAGCTGGAATCCCTGGGAACGGACGCTTTCTTTATAGTGTCTTCTCCCAGTTTGATAACCATGATATCATTAACTTTTTTACGGAAAATGGGATTAAACTTAAGGTCGAGGACCACGGACGCGTCTTTCCTGCTACTGACAAGTCTCGGACAATTATAGAGGCCTTGGAAAAGAAAATCACTGAGCTAGGCGGCCAAGTTGCTACTCAAACCGAAATTGTTTCGGTTAAAAAGGTAGAAAATCAGTTTGTCCTGAAGTCCGCAGACCAAAATTTCACTTGTGATAAACTGATTGTCACAACTGGTGGAAAATCCTATCCTTCCACTGGTTCGACTGGTTTTGGACATGAGATTGCCCGTCATTTTAAACACACCATTACCGAACTTGAGGCTGCTGAAAGTCCATTATTGACGGATTTTCCACATAAGGCCTTACAAGGGATTTCTCTGGATGATGTGACCCTAAGTTATGGCAAGCATGTCATCACTCACGATCTGCTTTTTACCCACTTTGGTTTGTCAGGCCCTGCTGCTCTGCGTATGTCTAGCTTTGTAAAGGGTGGGGAGGTTCTCTCACTGGATGTTCTACCTCAACTTTCTGAGAAAGACTTGGCTACATTTCTAGAAGAAAATCGGGAAAAATCTCTAAAAAATGCCTTAAAAACCTTGCTCCCAGAACGCTTGGCAGAATTTTTTGTGCAAGGCTATCCTGAAAAAGTCAAACAACTGACTGAAAAGGAACGTGAACAACTTCTCCAGTCTATCAAGGCTCTCAAAATCCCTGTGACTGGCAAAATGTCCCTTTCCAAGTCCTTTGTTACCAAAGGGGGCGTCAGTCTCAAGGAAATCAATCCCAAAACTCTAGAAAGTAAGCTGGTACCTGGACTCCACTTTGCTGGCGAGGTACTAGATATCAATGCCCACACTGGTGGCTTTAACATCACTTCAGCCCTCTGTACCGGTTGGGTGGCAGGCTCAAATCAAATATATAAATAATTGAATGACTAAAATACAAAATAAGAAAGGAAGTCCTTTGGAACATATTATTTTACTAAGAGGTGTTACTCCTAATGGAAAAAATGCTATCCCGAAAATGTCTTATTTGGTAGATATTTTAACAGAAGCTGGTTTTCAACACGTTCGAACCTATATTCAAAGTGGAAATATTATTCTTGAAAGTAACTTAGCTCTCGAAGAAATACGAGAACAGGTTCATACTCTAATAAAGGAAAAGATTGGAGCCGATCTCAAAATAATCATTAAGAATAAGGATATTTTTAAAAACATTGTCCAAGAAAATCCGTTTGGAGAACACTATCTTTATGACCGTGTACACGTGATTTTTTATCAAGAACCTATTCAAAGTCTTCCTTTAGAAAAATTAAAAATTGATTACAGCGAAGAAGAAATTTGTGTCGGTAACCACTGTCTCTACCTCTATCTCCCTAGAACTGCAAAACGAAAAAAGCTCAGTACTAACTATCTTGAAAAGCTTTTCAATGTGGATTTGACCATGCGAAAACTAAATGTAGTAGAAAAATTATTAAGCAAGTAGTGCTTGAATTTAGTAAAAATCGGAAGAATACTCCTCCGATTTTATTTTGTCTGAGTTTGGACATAATGAGCAATCACATCTGATGTGTACTGGGCTGTTCCAGGTCCAAATTTGTCAATGTTTTCCTTAAACTCTGGGTTATAAACGTAGCCTTTACCGATATAACCGAATACTTCAATAGTACAATCAAATCCATAAGTACGGATGGCTTGCAAGAGTTTAGCAGCTTCTTCTTGATTTTCAGTTGCTGTTACAGGTAGACCAGCTTGAAGATTTTGTGCCAAAGCTTGAAAAACTTGGTTGAAGGCAGCTGTAGCCTCGTCTTCGTGACCTTTCTGGCGCTCCAGCGCTTGGTCCATGACTTCTTGTCCATATTTCTCTACCGCCTCTTGGTGGTATTTTTGATGGTCTTGGTAGTTAAATCCAGCAAATTTCTCTTGAATGCTCATTTCTCTTTCTCCTTTTTGTTCTTGAATGGTTTTCTGCAAGGTTGAAATCAAGGTATCCAGATGTTCCCTTTCTCGAGTCAAATAGTCCAACTGCCTGGTCAAATGAGGCAATAAATCTTCTCTTTCTTCCTTTAATAGCTCTGCTATTTTTTCTAAAGAAAAGCCTAGATATTTGTAGTAAAGAATGACCTGAAGGCGTTCCAAATCCTCTTGACTGTAAGTTCGATAACCGTTTTCTGACTTTAAAGGGACCAGAAGGCCTATCTTGTCGTAGTGGTGCAGGGTCTTGACAGAGACACCTGAAAGCTGGGCAGCTTCTTTTATATGGTACATGATTTCCTCCTTACACTAATAGTATAACCCCTCCCCTTAGGTCAGAGTCAAGCGTTTTTGCGAAATTTTTTACTTTATCATAACATGAAAATGGTTTTCTTGACAGACCTTAGAAAACATGATAGGATAGTCAAGTCTATCAATCAAAAGAAAGGCTCATTTTGAGTACTGATGAGGCTATTTGCCAAGGGCAGTAGCTTTTTCTTTTGTAATACTAATTTTAGGAGTTTAACTATGTCTGAAAAATCGCAATGGGGTTCTAAACTGGGCTTTATCCTAGCATCTGCTGGTTCAGCCATCGGACTTGGTGCCGTTTGGAAATTCCCCTACATGACTGCTGCTAATGGTGGAGGAGGCTTTTTACTTGTCTTTCTCATTTCCACTATTTTAATTGGTTTCCCCCTTTTGCTGGCTGAATTTGCTCTCGGCCGAAGTGCTGGTGTCTCAGCAATCAAAACCTTTGGAAAACTCGGCAAGAATAGCAAGTACAACTTTATCGGTTGGATTGGTGCCTTCGCCCTCTTTATCCTCTTATCTTTCTACAGTGTTATTGGAGGATGGATTTTAGTCTATCTAGGCATTGAGTTTGGGAAATTGTTCCAACTTAGCGGAACTGGTGATTATGCTCAATTATTTACTTCAATCATTTCAAATCCAGCCATTGCCCTAGGAGCTCAAGCGGCCTTTATCTTATTGAATATCTTTATTGTATCACGTGGGGTTCAAAAAGGGATTGAAAGAGCATCGAAAGTCATGATGCCCCTGCTCTTTATCATCTTTGTCGTCATCATCGGTCGTTCTCTCAGTTTGCCAAATGCCATGGAAGGGGTTCTTTACTTCCTCAAACCAGACTTTTCAAAACTGACCAGTGCTGGTCTCCTCTATGCTCTGGGACAATCTTTCTTTGCCCTTTCACTAGGGGTTACAGCCATGCTGACATATGCTTCTTATTTGGATCAGAAAACCAATCTAGTCCAGTCAGGAATTTCCATCGTAGCCATGAATATCTCGGTATCCATCATGGCAGGTCTAGCCATTTTCCCTGCTATGTCAGCCTTCAATATCCAATCTGAAGGGGGACCGAGCTTGCTCTTTATCGTCTTGCCTCAACTCTTTGACAAGATGCCTTTTGGAACCATTTTCTACATCCTTTTCCTCTTGCTCTTCCTCTTTGCGACGGTCACTTCTTCTGTCGTCATGCTGGAAATCAATGTGGGAAATATCACCAATCAGAATAACAGCAAACGTGCCAAATGGAGTGCCATTTTAGGAATTTTGACCTTTGTCTTTGGAATTCCTTCAGCCCTATCTTACGGTGTCATGGCAGATGTTCACATCTTTGGGAAGACCTTCTTTGACGCTATGGACTTCTTGGTTTCCAATCTCCTTATGCCATTTGGAGCTCTCTGCCTTTCACTTTTTACAGGCTATATCTTTAAAAAGGTTCTTGCAATGGAGGAACTCCATCTCGATGAAATAGCATGGAAACAGGGACTGTTCCAAGTCTGGCTATTCCTTCTTCGTTTCATCATTCCAATCATCATCATCGTGGTCTTTATCGCCCAATTTATGTAATCAAAAGGACTTGAGTAATGAACTCAGGCCCTTTCTTTTTTATGGATGGCTAACAATCAATTCCAAATCTTGTCCTTCCAAGGTCCAAGCTTCAACATCACTTGGTAGGATAAAGTGGCTACCTTTTTGGATTGGATAGTTTTTTCCGTCAACAGTCAGTTGACCTTGACCAGCTAAGACACTAAACAAGCTGTAGTCAGCTGTCTTTTCGAAGTCAACTTTTCCAGTAATTTCCCACTTGTAAACTGCAAAGAAATCATTGGATACAAGGAGAGTGGAACGCAAATCATCTGCTTTAACAGTTACAGGACGGCTATTTGCAGGCTCACCAATGTTCAAGACATCAATGGATTTTTCAAGGTGAAGTTCACGCAAGTTGCCATTATTATCCTTACGGTCAAAGTCATAGACACGGTAGGTTGTGTCGCTAGATTGTTGTGTTTCAAGGATTAAAATACCTGCACCAATAGCGTGCATAGTCCCACTTGGTACGTAGAAGAAATCTCCAGCCTTAACAGGCACTTTTGTCAGCAAGGCATCCCAGTTCTTGTCCTCGATTTGCTGGCGGAGTTCTTCTTTTGATTTGGCATTGTGACCGTAGATAATCTCTGAACCTTCATCTGCAGCGATGATATACCAGCATTCTGTTTTTCCGAGCTCGCCTTCATGTTCTAGACCATAGGCATCGTCTGGGTGAACTTGGACACTGAGCCAGTCGTTAGCATCCAGAATCTTAGTCAACAGTGGAAATACAGGTTCTGGACGATTGCCAAACAATTCACGGTGCTCTGCATATAAAGTAGCCAGGTCTGTTCCCTCGTAGCGACCATTGGCAACTTTAGAGACACCATTTGGATGGGCTGAGATGGCCCAATATTCTCCGATTTTTTCACTTGGGATGTCGTAGCCAAACTCATCACGTAGCTTGGTACCACCCCAGATTTTTTCTTGCATAACTGATTGTAAAAATAATGGTTCTGACATGTCGATCTCCTGTCTGATTTTTCTCCCCTCATTATAGCAAAAAAAGAGTTCCAGTTGAACTCTTTTTCACATCTTATAAAGTAGGGAGAAGATTTTATAAAAATAGTGAACAAATGTGCTCTACTCAATGCTTGCACCATTGCTGGCAATGACATCCTTGTACCAGTAGAAGGATTTCTTCTTGCTACGTTTGAGGCTTCCATGACCAGCATTATCTCGATCTACATAGATAAAGCCATAGCGCTTGTTCATTTCGCCTGTTCCAGCTGAAACCAGATCGATACAGCCCCAAGTCGTATAACCAAGCAAGTCAACGCCATCTTGGTAAATGGCATCTCGCATGGCCTTGATATGAGCCTCTAAGTAAGCAATCCGATAGTCATCTGCTACATGACCATTCTCATCCGGTGTATCCATAGCACCTAGACCGTTTTCCACGATGAACATTGGCTTTTGGTAACGATCCCAGATAGCATTGAGGGTGATACGAAGACCAAGTGGGTCAATCTGCCATCCCCATTCTGAGGATTCAAGATAAGGATTTTTGAGAGAGGCAAAGATATTTCCAGCAGTTAATTCTTTAACTTCTGGATCACCTGAGGCTACTAGACTTGCATAGTAAGAGAAGGAAACAAAGTCAACAGTATTGTCCTTCAACAACTCTAAATCTTCTGCAGTCATTTGAATCTCGATTCGCTCACGCTCCCACTGCTTCTTGGCGTAGTTTGGGTATTCCCCACGCGCTTGAACATCAATGAAGAAGTAACTCTTGCGGTCTTCCTCCATGGCTGCCCAGTAGTCTCTTGGATGGGCTGTGTTAGGATAGTATTGCCCTGCAGCCAACATACATCCCACCTTATTTTCTGGGTCAATTTCGTGGGCAATCTTTGTCGCAAGAGCTGAAGCTACCAACTCATAGTGTGCAGCCTGATATTTAACCAGTTCTTGATTTTCTCCTTCTTCAAAACAGAGCCCAGCTCCCATAAAGGGGGCATGGAGAATCATGTTGATTTCGTTGAAGGTAAGCCAATATTTGACCAAACCCTTATAGCGGGTAAAGAGTGTGCGACAAAGTTTTTCATAGAAGTCTAACATCCGACGATTGCGCCAACCACCGTACTCTGTAATCAAGTGCATAGGACAGTCGAAATGAGTGATAGTCACCAGAGGTTGGATACCATACTTGTGGCACTCCTTAAATAAATCCTCATAAAAGGCTAGACCAGCTTCATTTGGCACTGTTTCGTCGCCCTTAGGAAAAATCCGAGTCCAAGCAATGGATAGACGATAAGTCTTAAAGCCCATTTCCGCAAAAAGGGCAATATCTTCCTTGTAATGATGGTACATATCAATAGCTTGCTTGGCTGGGTAAAAATAGCCCTCCTCAAACGAAAACATCTTTTTCTGACCTGTGATAATGGCTTCACGATCTGGACCGATGGGGACGACATCCACATTCGCCAATCCACGACCTTCTAAATTATAAGCACCCTCACACTGGTTGGCAGCTGTCGCTCCGCCCCACAAGAAACCATCCGGAAAAGTCAGTTTTTCGGTCATAACTCTACTCACTTTCTTATTTGCTTGTTCATTTACTTATATTATAACTTATTCTGTAAACCTTTTCTTATAAAATACTGTGACATACTGATACTATTCTACTATTTAAGTTTATCAGATTGTTTTTTAAAAAATTATCCTCTAGAAAAAGTAAATAGCCTCCCCTGAAACAAAAAAGAAGACTGAAAACTAGTCTCCTCTGTTCCTTTTAAATCAAAGCTGTAATAACCGTCACTAGGCCAAAAATAATACCTGGTGCATTAGCTGCTGCAAGGGGGATATCTCTTTCTTTTTTGAAAAGACCGTAGTAAACCCAGAGACTACAGTTGATGGCAGCAACCAAGGGCTGGATGAAATTTCCTTTTTGACCAGCCAGATTGTTCATGATTTGTGGGAAGTAAGACACATACATCATAACAGACATAAAGGTCGCTACCCAACCTAAAATTTTCATTTGTTTTTCAGACATTTTCAAAACCTCTTTCATTTTTACTGAATCTTATTTTAAAATATTCTTTCAAAACAATCAAGTCTTTAAAACTTTTGTTATAAAGATATAAACTATCACAATCTTGTTATAAGAAAGAGGGAACAGAAAAAAGACCGAATTGCTCCGTTCTGTTTACTCAATCAAATATTAGAAAATGAATACTCCTTTTCAATGAATCGATTGATTGATGGTAAATAAGCCGTTAGAAATTATTGACAGTATCGAAATTTTCTAGTAAAATGAATTTTGTTAATACCTAAATGGTGTGTAGTTTTCTATCAACATAGTCAGGAGAAAAGGAACTTATGCTAAAAAAATTTAATGAATTGTCACTGAAAGATAAGGCTTATCTAATTGGCGGTTTGAGCTTATTAGTCATTGTGATCTCATTTGGTCTACTCAATCGTCAAACAGTAACTGTCAGTCTTGTCTTTACACAACTATCTGCTCCCTTGATTTTGGTGATTTTTACTTGTCTAGTAATCGGGATCATTGCTGGTAGTGCTATTGGTATTAGCTATCACCATAACAAGACTCAAGATCTGAGAAGCCGCATTGCTGAAGCAGAAGCGACTATCAATATAAAAGACAGGGAGCTTGTCCAGTACGAGGAACAGGTGCAACAATTAAAACAGGAAGCCAAACAATAAGTGTAGAAATCATAACCACCCGTGAAAACGGGTGGTTTTTTGTCTCGCACCTAACGGAGCGAGACGGACTGAAAGTCGCATAAATACAAAAAAGATCGAATTGCTCCGATCTTTTTAAGTTTCACTCCAAGAATGTTTAGATAAAAAATTTGATAATAGAATTACCTACTTCATACGATAAAAATCAATCACTAGACCAGCAGGCCCTTTAACTAATAAGGACTCTGTTCCCCAATCGGTTACAGTTGGTCCGTTTAAAACCTGGATACCAAGTTCTTTCAACCGTTGGTAATTCTGGTCTACATCCTCAACCTCGATATGAAGAATGATTCCTGACTGAAAATCTTCCAAAGGAATCAAATGATTTTGGGACAACATCAGACAGTGACTGCCAATCGTAAACTGAGCAAAACTGTCATCAACATAATCGGATTTTTTATCCAAAATACGCTCCAAGTCAGCACAGACTTGTGGAACATCGGAAACGATAATATCTAATTGATTTAAATTCATTTACTATCCTCCATAAAAAGACCGGATTGCTCCGATCTTTTTAAGTTTCGCTCTAAGAAAATCAAAGAATAAACAAGGCATCGAACCGCAGGCAGTACTGAAGTACGGCAAGGTGAAGATAACACAGTTTAAATTTGATTTTCGACGAGAGGAATTATTTAATTGCGCGTGATTGCAAACCTTCTTCTTCCAAGAAGAGGCGGAATGGTACGAGTTCTTCTGCTTCGTATTTTTCCTTGAAGTCTTTGATTGCTTCTTCTGAGTGAATTTTTGGATCCAATTCAAGTACTTCTACTGGAAGTGGACGGTGTGGAGTGATGCGAGCATCGATCACAACAGTTTTACCTTCTTTGTTGAGTTTAACAGCTTCTGCAACAACTGCATCGATGTCTTCGATACGGTCAACTGTAAATCCTACAGCACCTTGAGCTTCAGCGATTTTCGCATAGTCAGCATTAGGGAAGTCACAACCAAACAAGTGTTTGTTTGTGTCTTCGTATTTGTCCTTGATGAAGGCATATTTACCATTTGAGAAGACAACGTTGATAACTGGAAGGTCGTATTGAACGTTTGTGATAACGTCTGGGTAGCACATGTTGAATGCACCGTCACCCATGATGTTCCATACTTGGCGATCTGGATTGTCTTTCTTAGCAGCGATACCACCAGGAAGGGCAATACCCATTGTCGCAAAGAGTGGAGATGTACGCCACATGTTCTTTGGTGTCATGTGAAGGTGACGAGTAGATGTTTGAGTAGTGTCACCTACGTCGATTGAGTAGATAGCGTCTTGATCAGCATGTTTGTTGATTGCATTGTAAACTTGATACAATTGCAATTCACCCTCAGTTTTACCTTCGATTTTGTTCATGTAATCACGCCAGTTTTGGTTGTTCTTAACGTTTGCACGCCACCATGGAGTAGATTCAACTGGGTTCACTTTGTCAAGGATAGCTTTAGCTGCTTGACCTGCATCACCAAGGATTGAAGCGTCTAGGGCATGACGTTTACCAAGTTTGTAAGGGTCGATATCCACTTGGATGAATTTTTCAGTATTCTTGAATGCTTGGTAAACTTCAGCAAATGGGAAGTTTGAACCAAGGAAAAGAACTGTGTCTGCTTCAAAGACCACTTCGTTGGCTGGCTTCCAACCAACACGGTAAGCAGAACCTGTCAAACCTTCATAGTTCCATTCAAAGGCTTCAAAGTTTTTACCAGTTGTGATGATTGGTGCTTTGATTTTACGTGACAATTCAGTAATCACTTCACCAGCTTTCACACCACCGTAACCAGCGTAAATAACTGGACGTTCAGCATTGTTCAAGATTTCAACAGCTTTGTTGATTTCAACTTCGTTCAAAGCAGGAGCGATGAATGAACGTTCGTATGAACCTGAACCGTAGTATGAATTTTCGTCGATTTCTTGGAAACCGAAGTTTACTGGGATTTCAACAACAGCTGGACCTTTTTTAGAAACTGCAGCACGGCAAGCTTCGTCGATTACTTTTGGCAATTGCTCAGCGTAAGCTACACGTTTGTTGTATACAGCGATACCGTTGTACATTGGGTTTTGGTTCAATTCTTGGAAAGCATCCATGTTGAGTTCGTTAACTGGACGTGATCCAAGGATCGCTAGGAATGGAGTGTTATCCATAGCTGCATCGTAAACACCGTTAATCAAGTGAGTCGCACCTGGACCACCTGAACCAACTGCAACCCCGATTGAGCCGCCGAATTTAGCTTGCATAACCGCTGCAAGAGCACCTGTTTCTTCGTGACGAACTTGCAAGAAGCGGATATCTTTATCTTCAGCCAAAGCGTCCATCAATGAGCTGAGTGTTCCTGATGGGATACCGTAGATTGTATCTACGCCCCATGTTTTCAATACGTTAAGCATTGCTGCAGATGCAGTAATTTTCCCTTGAGTCATAATGATAACTCTCCTTCAAATATTTTTAAATCTACTAAAAAAGGTTTCATATAATTTTTGAAAACGTTTCAGTAAATTTTTACACTACTAATTTATCACATTTATTTTTAGTTTACTAAGAATCTGCTCAGAAGTTTCTATTCTCTATTACAGTACAGTTTGAAAACGTTTTTAGATTCTGTCTTATAATACTCAATGAAAATTAAAGAGCAAACTAGGAAACTAGCCGCAGGTTGCTCAAAGCACGGCTTTGAGGTTGTAGATAAGACTGACGAAGTCAGTTACATATATCTACGGCAAGGCGACGTTGACGTGGTTTGAATTTAATTTTCGAAGAGTATAAAAAGCGAGCAAGCCCGCTTTTAATCTATTTTACTAAAGTTTAGCAGAAGGGAACTAGTCAGAACAGATACAGAACTAAAGGCCATGGCTAGACCTGCCAGTTCTGGGTTAAGGGCCAGTCCAACACCTGAAAAGACTCCTGCTGCAATCGGAATTCCGGCGACATTGTAGATAAAGGCCCAGAAAAGATTGAGCAGAATTCGATTAAAGGTTTTCTTACTCATGTCAAAGGCACGAACCACTCCTAGGAGGTTATTAGTTGTCAACACCAAATCTGCTGACTCGATGGCAATATCTGTTCCAGCTCCCATAGCAATCCCCACATCTGCTACACTGAGGGCAGGAGCGTCATTAATCCCATCACCAACAAAAGCTACTTTCCCAGCTGATTGTAGTTTATGGATTTCATGGGCTTTTTCTTCTGGCAAGACACCTGCAATGACCTCTTCGATTCCGATCTGATCGGCAATGGCACGCGCCACACCTGCATTGTCTCCTGTCAGCATGACTGTTTTAAGACCTCGTTTTTTCAACTGACTGATGGCAAGCTTAGCATTTTCCTTAGGAATATCTTGCAGAGCAAGCAAGCCTTTGATTTTATTGTCCACAGCCAAGAACACAACTGTCTTAGCTTCTTTTTCTAGTTCTTCTAGTTTTTCTTGATAAATGCTAGAAATATCCATGCCATCCAGCATTTTAGCATTTCCAAGCAAAACTTGTTTTCCATTGATTTGCCCTGAGACACCTTTTCCGTGCAAGGCTTGGAAATTTTCAACAGTTTGAAGCTCAAGTCCAGCTTCACTCGCTCGTTTCACAACGGCTTCAGCCAGTGGGTGTTGAGAAGCTTCTTCCAAGGAAGCTGCCAATCCAAGCACTTCTACTTCGTCGCCGATGATATCTGTGACCACAGGTTTCCCTTCAGTCAAAGTTCCGGTCTTATCAAAGACGATAGTTTGAACTTTCTGGATTTCCTGTAGAACCGTTCCATTTTTGAGGAGAACTCCCATCTTGGCACTGCGACCTGTCCCCACCATAAGGGCTGTCGGTGTTGCAAGTCCCAATGCACAAGGGCAGGCGATAATCAAAACCGCCACTCCGTAGAGAAGAGAGGACACAAAGCTAGCTCCAAGCACGACCACACTATCCCTGAGCAAGACGAACCAAACCCAAAAGGTCACAATCCCTAAAATGACAACTGCTGGGACAAAAATTCCTGAAATCTTATCCGTCAAGTCCTGAATCGGCGCACGACTGGTTTGAGCTTTCTTCACAAAATCCACAATCTGAGCCAAAACAGTCTCTGAACCAACTTTTTCTGCTCTAAAAACAAGTGTTCCACTATTATTGATGGTTGAACCAATGACGGTATCTCCAACTGTCTTGTCCACAGGCAGACTCTCACCTGTCACCATAGACTCATCAATACTAGAGATACCTTCTACTACGACACCATCAACCGCAATCTTTTCACCGGGACGCACTCGAATCAGGTCACCTACCTTGACTTGCTCCAAAGGGACTTGAACATAGTTATCCTCACGCAAGACTTCTGCAGTTTTAGCCTGCAAGTCAAGTAATTTCTCCACAGCTTGGGAAGTATTTTTCCGCATTTTCTCCTCAAAAACGGCTCCCATAAGAACGAAGAAGAAGATAAAGGCAGCACTTTCAAAGTAAACGGGGAGGCCAGCGAAGAGGGCAACTAAGCTATAGAAATAGGCCACTAGGGTTCCCAGAGCAACCAAGGTATCCATGTTGGCATTGTGCTTTTTAAAACTAGCCCAAGCACTTTGGATATAAGGACCACCTGCTACTAGCATAATCGGTGTTGTGGCTAAAAAGGTGCCCCAACGCATGACTTGGTTACTAATTCCTCCTGTCGACATCCCAATCATGAGGATCACAAGAGGCACAGTAAAGATACTAGTAATCCAAAAACGCTGTAAAAGTGATAGAGATTTTCGAGTCTTCTCAACAACTGTATAACTTCCCTTTTGCATCTTCATACCACAAGAAAATTCATGTTGACCTAATTCTTGAGGTGTAAAACGAATGACTTTCTCTTCGTCTACGCCGATTGGTTCTAAGAGGCCTTCTTCTTCAAACAGAATTTCCTTATAACAGTTTGAAGGAGTAGTACGATGAAAGGTAATCTCAGCTGGAATCCCTTTTTGAAGCTGTATATGAGCTGGATGGTAGCCTTTGTCTGCCGTGATACGGATTTTTTGAACACCATTTTCAAGACTTGCTTTTACAATTTCAGTCATATCATTCTCCTATTCTACAATCATCTTACCGTGCATCATATTCATGCCACAAGAGAAACCATACTCTCCAGCCTGCTCAGGCGTGATTTCCACTATATACTCTTCCCCCATAGGCAGGTCCGCATGTACACCAAAATCTGGAAAAACAATTTGGTCCAGACAGGGTGAAGGGTCCTTGCGGTCAAAGACAATGCGGGCTGGCACTGATTTCTTGAGGATAATCAACTCAGGCGTATAGCCACCCATGACCTCCACTCGAATCTCTTGGTAGCCGTTTTTTTGCTGGGCTTTTTGTCCAGATTTTTCAGGCTTTTTGAAAAACCAAAACAAGATAAAGGCGATAAGGGTAATACAAACAATGGTTACAATACTATTTAACATGACGTCTCCTTTACATACAATTACATTTTACTTCTGTTACAGCGCTTGACTTCTTCTCAGAAATCACAGCTTCCAAGTCTTCCAAGTCAGCCTGAGTAAAATCACATTCAGCAATCAAATCAGCCAGCAAGTTCTTAATCCTACGGGAACAAACCTTGTCTTTGATATCTTGGACAAGTAAATCCCGACTTTGGTCCAAAGTTAAAAGTGCTGAATAGACAAAGGACTTGCCTTCTTTTTTCCTCGTCAGGCACTCTTTCTCGACCAAACGAGCCAAAAGAGTTTGAATGGTCGACTTGGACCAGTCGAACCGCTCCGCCAGAACCCTAATCAAATCTGAACTAGTCTGCTCTCCTTGCATCCAAATAATCTTCATGACCTGCCATTCTGCATCTGAAATCTGCATCATCACACCTCCAAAATCTACATTTGTCAATTACAATTATCAGTATACTCTTAAAATCTACATTTGTCAACTATGAAATTAATCTTTTCTTTGAAAAATTGAATTTTAACCCTATGATAAAGGATTTGCAGTCAAATCTTACTATATAAACTATGAAAATATGCTATACTAAAGAAAAAAGAAAACAACCACTAGGGGTGCGTAATGCTGAGATTAACGACTGTTAGACCCTTTGACTCAAT
This sequence comes from Streptococcus mitis, assembly GCF_946188375.1. GTDB lineage: Bacteria > Bacillota > Bacilli > Lactobacillales > Streptococcaceae > Streptococcus > Streptococcus mitis_CX. The sequence goes on along the minus strand of NZ_CAMHUS010000008.1, from coordinate 50,166 downwards.
CTAGGTAATGCTAGCTGATGGAAGTGGAAATGATAATGGGGACTAGCAGTCTTCTATTGCCTTCCTGAAACGGACTAGCTTGTTCTTAAGAATACAAACTTCAGTTGGTTGGGAGGTTTTAGATGACTTATTTACCCGTTGCTTTGACCATTGCAGGGACTGACCCTAGTGGTGGTGCTGGCATTATGGCTGATTTAAAGTCGTTCCAAGCTAGAGATGTCTATGGAATGGCCGTTGTGACCAGTCTTGTCGCTCAAAATACCAGAGGCGTTCAATTAATCGAGCACGTTTCTCCTCAAATGTTGAAAGCCCAATTGGAGAGTGTCTTTTCGGATATCAAGCCTCAGGCTGTAAAAACTGGGATGTTGGCAACTACCGAAATCATGGAAATCATCCAGCCCTATCTTAAAAAGCTGGATTGTCCCTACGTCCTTGACCCTGTTATGGTCGCAACAAGCGGAGACACCCTGATTGATACCAGTGCCAGAGACTACCTAAAAACAAATCTACTTCCCCTTGCAACTATTATTACACCCAATCTTCCTGAGGCGGAAGAGATTGTTGGTTTTTCAATCCATAATCCAGAAGACATGCAGCGTGCTGGTCGCCTGATTTTAAAAGAATTTGGTCCTCAGTCTGTGGTCATCAAAGGTGGGCATCTCGAAGGCGGTGCCAAGGATTTCCTCTTTACCAAGGATGAGCAATTTGTCTGGGAAAGTCCACGAATTCAAACCTGTCACACCCATGGTACTGGATGTACCTTTGCTGCAGTGATTACTGCTGAACTAGCCAAGGGAAAAAGCCTTTATCAGGCAGTTGATAAGGCAAAGGCCTTTATCACGAAAGCCATCCAAGACGCCCCTCAACTCGGTCATGGTTCTGGCCCAGTCAACCATACAAGCTTTAAAGATTAAAAAAACTCTCTAGTTCCCACTTTAAGGGAATTAGAGAGTTTTTATACTCTTCGAAAATCTCTTCAAACGACGTCAGCTTTATCTGCAACCTCAAAGCTGTGCTTTGAGCAACCTGCGACTAGCTTCCTAGTTTGCTCTTTGATTTTCATTGAGTATTAATTAGAAAATAATGTCATCCAACTTTGTCAAAAAGGCTTGTGTTTTTGCCTCTATATCTTCTGCCTGCATCAAATCACGTACGACAGCTACTCCAGCTATGCCCGTGCCAATAAGCTGTTCAATGTTCTCTGACGTCAAGCCTCCGATAGCAACTACTGGAATGGCGACCCTTTGGCAAATTGTTTTCAAGGTTGAAATTAGGGTGATAGGCGCATTTTCCTTGGTCGTAGTCGGGAAAATGGCTCCTGTCCCCAAGTAATCCGCACCTCCTTCTTCTGCCTCGAGGGCTCTTTTTACAGTTTTAGCTGTGACACCGAGGATTTTTTCAGGACCTAGGACTTTGCGGGCAACCGAAACTGGTAGTTCATCGTCTCCAATATGCAGACCAGCAGCATCAACCGCAAGACAAACATCCAAACGATCATCGATTATCAAGGGTACCTGATAGGCATCTGTTATTTCCTTGACTTGTTTTGCCAGTTGATAATATTGATTTGTTGTGAGATTTTTTTCTCGTAATTGGACTATGGTAACCCCTGAGCGGCAAGCCGTCTCAATCTTTTCAAGAAAACTTTGCAAGGAATCTTGGTAGCGATTGGTTACCAGATATAGTCTAAGTGCTTCTCTATTCATAAACCTCTCCTTTGATAGCATCTAGCCAGTTTTCATCTCTTTTGAGGAGTGAAAGCTGATTGAGTACTTGGTAACGAAAATCTTCCAATCCCATTCCTTGAACAACTATTCTCTCAGCGGAGATATTGAGATAAGAAACCGCTAGGAAAGAAGCTTCAAAGGCAGTCTTTCCTTGGCTGAGAAAAACAGCTGTTAAAGCTCCAACCAAGTCTCCTGTCCCTGTTATCCAGTCTAATTCAGCACAGCCATTTCCCAGTACAGCGACCTGATTCTTCGAAACGATGAGGTCCTTAGGGCCTGTGACTAAGAATGACATACCTGGATAGATCTGACACCAGTCTTTCAAGACTTGAAGCAAATCCTCAGTTTCTTGATCTTTAGCACTCGCATCTACCCCAACGCCGTGGTGTTTTAAGCCAACAAGACTTCGGATTTCCGACATATTTCCTTTAAGTACCGTAGGTCTATAGTCTAAAAGGTCTTTAACTAAGCTCTTACGAATGGATGAAACTGTTACGCCAACTGCATCTACTACCATTGGAAGACAAACTTGATCTGCATAAGAAGCTGCCATACGGATTGCTTTTTCCTTCTCAGCTGACAAATGCCCCAAATTGATGAAGAGTGCCTGGCTTTGCTTAGTAAAATCAAGAACCTCACGGGGATCATCTGCCATAACTGGTTTACATCCCAGAGCCAAAATCCCATTTGCTAGCATCTCACAAGAAATCTCATTGGTAATACAGTGAATGAGGGAAGTCGTTGCCAGAGGAAAAGGATTTGTAAATGCCTGCATCAGTCTATCCTTTCATCAAAGAAATATCCCTGAACTTTTTTAAAGAATTCCTGCTTGATTAAAAATCGAAAGGCAATAAAGGAAATCGCTGTACCAATCAAGGTTGCACCGAAAAATCGAGGAGTGTAGATAAACCAACTAAGCTTAGCGGCCGATCCTGTAAAGAGTACCATAACAGGATAGGAAACAATAGAACCAATAATACCTGTTCCCAAAATTTCTCCCAAAGCAGAAAAGTAAAATTTTCTACCATACTTATAAAAGAGACCTGCTAGAAGGGCTCCAAAAGTCGCTCCTGTGAGAGCTAAAGGCGGAATCCCTTGAGTCGTCATACGGATAAAGGCTGTCACTGTAGCCATAGCCAAGGCATAAACAGGTCCCATCATGATTCCAGCTAGAATATTGACTACACTGGACATCGGTGCCATTCCCTCAATCCGAAAGATAGGCGTAAGGACTACATCAAGGGCAATCATCATGGATAAAATGGTTAATTTGTGAACTTGTAATTGGTGCTTTCTCATGTTTCTATTCTTCTCCTGTTTCTAAAGACTGTAAATCGCTCTTCCATGTCTGGTGTTGGTAGGCCATTTCCCAAAACTTAGCTTCCATATGAACACTGATGTGGAAGGCATCTAGCATTTTTTTCTTGTCTGTCTCGTCACTTTCTCGATAGAGTTGATTGACCAGAGCCTCTTCCTCTCTGATCTGCTGCTCCAATTCATCCGTAATATACGTTTCAATCCATTGTTGATAGAGAGGATTTGGTGATGGTTTAAGATTAAGTGATTTGCCTATATCATGATATAGCCAAGGACAAGGCAGCAAGCTTGCAAAGGCAATACCCAAGTTTGGCTCTGCAAATTGCCGATAAATGTGAGAGATATAATGATAGCAGGTTGGAGCGATTGGATGCTCATCCATTTCCTGATCGCTGATTTCCAATTCCTTGAAAAATTGTTGGCGGATAAATAACTCACCTTCCACTAGACTCTGAGCATTTTGTTTCAAGAGTCTTTTCATCTCTTGATTTGAAGTCTTATCAGCCAAGAGGTGATAGGCTTCTGAGAAGGCCTTCAAATAGTAGGCATCCTGAATCAAGTAATAGCGAAAGATGGACAGGTCTAAATTTCCCTCTTGCAACTGTAAAACAAAGGGGTGATGAAAGGAAGTCTGCCAAGCTTCCTTGGATAATTCCATCGCAATATCTGTAAATTCCATAATAACTCCTTTATAAAAATAGACTGGTTTGAAGCAATAAAAAGAAAAGCAGGTAGATGAATAGTGTCCTTTGAGGAATATAAAAAGTCCGATAGCGATTCTCCGCCTGTGCATGTTCGTCATATCCATGCGCCGATAGGGCTCTCAGGTAAAGATGGCGCCACCTAAAGACTGTCATCAGAACCTTGCTGTAAATCAAGGGCGACCAAAAATGTAGTTCTTGACCGCGTAATAAGCAAGCTTCCTTGAGGGACTTGATTTCTTGCTGGATAAGGGGGAAGGAATTGAATACCACAATCAAGGCATAGGCCCAAGAGCGTGATAACCCCTTTTGAGCCAAGTACAAGAGAAGCTCTTTTAGGGAAATAGAGGAAACAAAGACAAGACCAATACAAACGGTCACAAAGGCCCTCGTTCCAAGCATGACTGCCTGCGAAGCATCCCCATGTAACTGAACTGCCCAGTAGTTGGCCAAGGATGGCAAAATGGCGAGCAGAATCATCCAAGCCAATACTTTAAATCGCCGGTAATAGAGCATAAAGAGAATGCAAAATGCGACTACCGAGAGATTAAGAGCAATCGAAGGAATGAAAGATGTTTCCAAGGATAAAATCAGCAAGAAGAGACTGATAATCGGTGTCTGGGTTGCTACTTTGACCATACTATCTCACCTCCCCTTGAGTATTGCTACTCTGAGATGTGAGTGGTTTGGTAATTGTCACTTTTTTCACATGACTGAGACCCTGACTAGTCATCTCAATCCAATAATCAACCACAGAGATCAAGGGATCTAAACGATGGCTAATGATCAGAAAACTTCTTCCCTGATTTCTCTCCTCCACAATCCACTTGCAAAAATAATGGCAGGCTCTATCATCCAAACCTGCAAAAGGTTCATCTAGCAAAATCACAGACGCCTTGCTGGTCAAGATGGTCAAGAGCTGAAGAATCTTTTGCTGGCCACCACTTAATTGATAGGGACTCTTATCAAATGCCTGCTCCAGATCAAAATATTGTAAAGCTTGGAGAATCCGCTGATTTCTTTCAGAGTCTGGACTATCTAATTGCAGTTCCTCTCGCAGACTGACTCTGATAAACTGCTTCTCAGCTTCCTGAACAACACCCGTCAGGTCACGATACAAACTCTTTTTCTTTTTCAGGACTGTCCCCTTCCAGGTAATGCGCCCCTTATACTTTTGAAATTGAAGAATAGATCGAAAGAGGGTTGATTTCCCGACACCATTATCACCCAAGATACAGGAAATCCCTTGGTAAAATGTGAAATCCGCAATTGAAAAGAGGGGATGCTTATCCAGCTCACAAGTTGTTCGATCCATATGGAATAGTTCTGGGCTAGAAGCAATTTCCTTTGAAACAGCCTGTGTCATTTCAGAGGCAGGGATTTGATTTATTTTCGTTAGTTGTCCGTCTCTTAGCTCCACCATATGGTCGATATAGGCTTCATAGTCAGATAAATCATGGTCGCACAAAATAACTGTCTTCCCATTAGAGGCCAACTCTTTTAGAATCTCCAATATCTCTATCCTACTCTTGCGGTCAATGGAAGCGAAGGGCTCATCCAAGAGATAGACCCTAGGATTCATAGCAAAGAGAACAGCCAAAGCAGCCTTTTGCTTTTCCCCACCTGATAAGTGATGGATGGGACGGTGCAAGATCTTCTCGCAGCGACATTGTCGAACCACATCTGCTATTTTAGAATCAATTTCCTGAACGGGATGCCCAATATTTTCCAAGGTAAAAATCAGCTCCTCAAACAAGTTCTCCATGGTAAATTGATGATTGGGATTTTGAAAGAGAATACCAACCGTCTGGACACGTTCGATGATAGAAAGCTGACTGACCTCGCTCCCATTTATCAGGACTTGACCGCTATAGGGAAGAGAACTGACTTGGGCAATCATTTGAAAGAGGCTGGATTTTCCTGAACCACTGCTCCCAACTAACAAGGTAAAGGCTTGCGCATGAAAAGTAAAATCAAGCGGCTCAGGGAAGATTGGTGACTGAATCGCTCGTAGTTCCAGCCCCATCTATGCCTTGCCTCCAGCTGCAAACTGATGATAGAGTTTGACAATGGCACGAACCAAGATGGTACAGAAGAAAAAGACGGAAATAAAACGTACTACAAGCAAGGAAAGGACAAAAGGAAGGGAGAAGGCATAGTAACCTAACTTAATGTATTCATAGACAAAGCTAACAAGCGTAATCCCAATACTATTGGCAGTTAGAGAGAGCCAACTTTCATAGCGATTCTTGGTTACGATAAAACCAAGTTCACTTCCCAAACCTTGAACCAAGCCAGACAAAAGGGCACCTAGACCGAATTGGCTACCATAAAGGACTTCAGCAAGCGCAGCTAGCACTTCTCCAATCGTTGCACTTCCGACTCTTGGAACAAAGATTGCAGCAATAGGCGCAGCCATACACCAGAGACCAAAGAGGATTTCATTGGCAAAGGCCTGTAAACCAAGAGGTGCTAAAATCAGGGTGAGGATATCAAACAGATAGCCTGAACCCACAAAAACACCACCAAAAAAGATAGACAAGAAAGCAAGTAAGATAACATCTTTTAACTGCCATTTTTTCAACATAAAAAAACTCCTTTTTTAAAGAAAAGTGGGGTATTCAATGTGAGCTACCTAAATGCTTTGTATCATCTTCATCCAGTTTCGTAAAAGAAAAAACTCTAATTACAGATAGGAATTAGAGTTCAGCTTACAAGATTAGATGGTTAGTTTCTATAAATACAAAACCATTTCACATTTCCCTTCGCCAGTCTTAACTGTATCAGGTTCAATGGGTATCATCTCAGCCTAAAGCACCCCAAATGTCTTTATTATTTAATTATATAAATATTATAACAAACGATTTTTTCCAGTTCAAGAAATTGAACTGGAAATACAGCAGATCTTTCTTTGGTTAGATCGATACCTATTTTTCACTCATTTCTCGAACAGTTTTTTCTATATTTTTTGCATACGATATTGCTGAAATGATTGAAACACCGTCAACATTGGTCTTCATAATGTCTTTAATATGTTGCGTCTGTATCCCACCAATTGCAACTAAGGGCATTTGTGGCAATAGTTTTCTCATCAATTTAAGACCTTCATAACCTATAGCACCACCAGCATCATCCTTTGACTGGGTATCAAATACAGGACCAACACCAACATAATCTACATATTCAACTTTTGATTGTTGAAATTCTTCCTCGTTTTTTATAGAAAGACCAATTATTTTATCTGGCATCAATTTTCTAATTTCATCAACTCCAAGGTCATCTTGTCCTACATGTACGCCATCAGCATCTATTTCCAATGCCAAATCAATATCATCATTAACGATAAATGGAACATTATATTTTTTACAAAGAGCCTGTAGTTTTATTGCTAGTTCGACTTTTTCTATACCTTTCAGGGCTCCCTCACCTTTTTCACGGAATTGAAATAAGGTTATACCACCTTTTAAGGCTTCCTCAACGACCGTATATAGATCTTTTCCTTGGCAAGTAGTCGTTCCACAAATAAAATATAGTTTTAGTAATTCTTTATGAAACATTTTTCTTCACTCTTTTGAATTTCTTTACATCTTCGTCTGTAATCTCGTATAAGGCATTTATAAATTCAACTTTAAATGTTCCAGGAAGATGCCCATTTGGACGTTTTTCTGCCATTTCTCCAGCGATATTGTAAACCAACATTGCTGTTTCTAATGATTTCAATTCTTGACCTTTTTCTAGTCCGATAAAGCTTGCTACTACAGCACCTAATAAGCATCCTGTCCCAATAACTTTTGGCATCATGGCACTACCATTATGAATCGTTACCACTTCTCCATTTACCGCAATAGCATCCACTTCACCTGTTACTACAATTGGAATATTAAACTTCTCATTTGCTGCTAGAGCAATTTCGTCAATATTATCTACACCCGCACTATCTACTCCTTTAGATTCCACATTTATTCCTACTAAAGAGGCAATCTCGCCAGCATTTCCTCTAATCGCTGCTAGTTTGTAATTGTTAATTAGATCATCTGCTACTTTTTTTCTATATTCTCCTGCTCCACAGGCTACAGGATCTAAAACTGCTGGGACATTATATTTCTCTGCAATTTTCAGAGCAGCTTGGTATAATTTCCAATTTTCATCTGTTAATGTTCCTATGTTTATTAATAAACCACCAGCATACTTTAACAAATCCTCTAAATCTGCTGGAAACTCACTCATGGCTGGTGATGCACCCAGTGCTACTAATCCATTTGCTGTGAAATTTTTTACTACATCATTGGTGATACAAATGACCAAAGGTGCTTTTTCTTTTAATAATTTTAAACTTGTCATATTGAAATCTTTCCTTTTCACTTTATACGATCTACTGATTTCGATTTATCTCTATCTTTCGTTAAGAAATTTTTTTATTTACATTGAATGATTTATGCTCAATGAAAATCAAAGAGCAAACTAGGAAGCTAGCCGTAGGCTGTACTTGAGTACGGCAAGGTGAAGCTGACGTGGTTTGAATTTGATTTTCGAAGAGAATTACCTCATCAAATTTGTAAATATCCTAAACTTTCTCTAGGCATCGTAACCAATATCAAAAAAGGCTAATTCTAAAACGACTGCTTGATTCCAGCGTTGCTGAAGTTCTGTCAAATCTTCTAGACCTTTCCCAACACGATTAAGTTCATCAACCAGAAATTGAACCCACTCTGCAAAGAAAGGACCTCTGTGGAGATTGATCCATTCCGAATGAATGTAGGCTTCAGGTAGAGCCAAATCTTTAGAACCCCAGTCTAAATAGAGACCTTCTGCAATGACCAGCATGACCAAAAGATGTGCATAGTTTGATGAATCCACTGCCGAATACATTAGATCCTGAAAGGCTTTTGTTACAGGATGCAAGGTCACTTCCAGATAATCATTCTCAGATACTTTTAACTCTTTGAAAGCCTTCTGGAAATAACCGTCTTCATCTGCTTCAAGAAAGCCTAGTTGCTTGGCAAAACGAAGCTTGGATTCAAGCTGGTCTGCGTGGGCTACGCAGGCACCCAGCATGGATAAGAAGGCATCAAAGAAGTGATAATCTTGAATTAGGTATTCTTTTAAGACCTTATTCTCAATTGTCCCCGCAAAAAGTTCCTTAACAAAACGATGATTGATTGCAGCCTGCCAATCCTTCTAACTACTTTTTAATAATTCTCCAACAGTCAAACCTGGCTGAAATGCATAGTCTTGTGTTTCCATATTTACTTTTCCTCTCTTTACTCGTTCGTAATCAACAAAACATCAAGAAAATCCTAGTTTTACTTGACCTTTTTAAAGAAAATCAAGGGCGTTCAAGAAGAGCTACCTAAATGCTTTGTATCACCTTCATTCAGCTTATATAAACAAAAAAACTCCAATTACAATCAAGAATTAGAGTTTAGCTTACAAGATTAGATTGTTCATTTCGCCATACGAAAAAACGTTTCACATTTCCCTTCGCCAGTCTTAACTGTATCAGGTTCAATGGGTATCATCTCAGCCTAAAGCACCCCAAATGTCTTTATTATTTAATTACTGGACCAGTATAGCAAAAAATGAAAGCCCTAGCAAGATATTTGACTGAAAAATATATTTATATAGATTTCAATGGTGATTTATTCTTCCTATAGACGAAGAAAAACCTCCACATCAAGTGGAGGCAAGCTATTTTATCAATACAATTTTAAGTCACGAGGGTCAACTGGGAAGGTTGGATTGTATGGGTTGTGACGGAGTTTGAAGTGTTTGACATCTTCAATAGTCTGAGTTCCAGATAACTGCATAACTGTCTTCAATTCTGCATTCAAGTGTTCAAAGACTTGACGCACACCAACACTACCGCCGAGAGCCAAGCCATAGATAACCGGGCGGCCAATAGCTACCAAGTCTGCTCCTGAAGCCAAGGCTTTAAAGACGTGTTGGCCACGACGAATACCAGAGTCAAAGACAATTGGCACACGTTTATCAACTGCTTCAGCTACTTCTTGAAGTGAATCGAAGGCAGCTGGTCCACCGTCGATTTGACGGCCACCATGGTTGGTCACCCAGATACCAGAAGCACCTGCAGCAAGCGAACGTTCAACGTCCTCACGGCATTGTGGTCCCTTGACATAAACAGGAAGTCCTGAGTATTCAGCGATAAATTCTACATCACGTGGAGACAAGCGTTGTTTAGCTGATTTGTAAACAAAGTCCATTGATTTACCAGCACCTTCTGGCAGGTATTCTTCAACAATCGGCATGCCAACTGGGAAGACAAAACCATTACGTTTGTCCACCTCACGATTGCCCCCTACAGTCGCATCTGCCGTCAAGACAATCGCTTTATAACCTTCAGCCTTCACACGGTCCATGATGTGGCGGTTGATTCCATCATCTTTACTAAAGTAAAATTGGAACCAATGAGGTGTCCCTTGAAGGGCTTCCGTAATTTCTGGAAGATCTACAGTAGAGTAAGAGCTAGTTGTGTAAAGAGAACCAAACTCATGCACACCACGCGCAGTCGCCACTTCACCTTGTTCATTTGCCAATTTATGAGCTGCAACAGGCGCCATAATGATTGGTGAAGACAATTTTTCACCTGCAAATTCAATCTCTGTACTTGGATTTTCTACATTGCAAAGTGTATGAGGAACGATGAGTTTGTGGTTAAAGGCACGAATATTCTCACGTAAAGTGAAAGTATCCTCCGCCCCACTAGCGATATAGCCAAATGCTGCTTTAGGAATAACTTGTTGTGCCATTGGCTCCAAATCATAGGTATTGATGAAGTCTACATGACCTTCTGCATTGCTTGTTTTGTATGACATAAAATGCCCTCCTTAATAAGTAAGCGTTTACTTTGTATATTACAAAAATATCTTAACTCTTTTTTCAAAACTTTTCAAATATTTTGTTTGGAAATTTCAGAAATTTTATATCTATGATAAAAAATCCTTATCACGGCAATAAAAAATAGATATTATCCAAAGGAGATTTTAAGTGCTACAATAACTGTATTATTTCTAGATGGGAGGTTCTATTTTTGGATTGGTCCATTGTTGAACAATATCTACCACTATATCAAAAGGCTTTTCTCCTAACCTTGCATATTGCAGTTTGGGGAATTCTGGGATCCTTTCTGCTCGGTTTAATCGTTAGTATCATCCGGCATTACCGCATCCCTTTTTTGGCGCAAATAGCGACAGCCTACATTGAATTGTCACGTAATACACCCCTTTTGATTCAACTCTTCTTTCTCTACTTCGGTCTTCCCCGAATAGGGATTGTCCTATCTTCGGAAGTCTGTGCTACTCTGGGATTAGTCTTTTTAGGAGGCTCCTATATGGCAGAATCTTTCCGAAGTGGGTTGGAAGCCATCAGTCAAACCCAGCATGAGATTGGATTAGCCATCGGTCTGACACCTGTACAGGTCTTTCGCTATGTGGTTCTTCCGCAAGCAACAGCGGTGGCCCTACCATCTTTTAGCGCCAATGTCATTTTCCTCATCAAGGAAACCTCCGTTTTCTCAGCAGTAGCTTTAGCAGACCTCATGTACGTCGCCAAGGACTTGATTGGGCTCTATTATGAGACAGACATTGCGCTAGCTATGTTGGTAATTGCTTACCTGATTATGCTGCTGCCCATATCACTGGTCTTTAGCTGGATAGAAAGGAGGCTCCGCCATGCAGGATTCGGGAATCCAAGTACTCTTTCAGGGAAATAATCTCCTGCGGATTTTACAGGGATTGGGCGTCACGATTGGCATTTCTATCCTGTCTGTCCTCTTATCCATGATTTTCGGAACAGTCATGGGAATTGTCATGACCTCCCATTCTAGAATCGTACGATTTTTAACACGATTGTATCTGGAATTTATTCGTATCATGCCCCAACTGGTGCTACTCTTCATCGTTTATTTCGGATTAGCTCGAAACTTTAATATCAATATCTCAGGAGAGACTTCAGCTATTATCGTTTTTACCCTCTGGGGAACAGCTGAAATGGGGGACTTGGTCCGTGGAGCCATCACTTCCCTCCCTAAGCATCAGTTTGAAAGTGGACAGGCACTAGGTTTGACAAATGTTCAACTTTACTACCACATCATCATCCCACAGGTCTTGAGAAGATTGCTACCACAAGCCATCAACCTTGTCACTCGGATGATCAAAACCACTTCCTTAGTCGTATTGATTGGAGTTGTAGAGGTTACCAAAGTTGGACAACAAATCATTGATAGCAATCGCCTGACCATCCCAACTGCTTCCTTCTGGATTTATGGAACCATTCTAGTCTTGTATTTCGCAGTCTGTTTCCCTATTTCCAAACTATCCACTCACCTAGAAAAACATTGGAGGAACTAAATGTCTGAAACTATTTTAGAAATCAAGGAACTAAAAAAATCCTTCGGAGACAATCCCATCCTCCAAGGTCTATCCCTACAAATCAAAAAAGGAGAAGTTGTGGTCATCCTAGGACCATCCGGTTGTGGGAAAAGTACCCTCCTTCGTTGCCTCAATGGCTTAGAAAGTATTCAAGGTGGAGATATTCTTCTGGATGGTCAGTCTATCGTTGAAAATAAAAAAGACTTTCACCTAGTTCGTCAAAAGATTGGCATGGTCTTTCAAAGTTATGAACTTTTTCCCCATCTGGATGTCCTACAAAACCTTATCCTAGGCCCTATCAAGGCTCAGGGAAGGGACAAGAAAGAAGTGACAGAGGAAGCTTTGCAACTACTGGAACGTGTCGGTTTGCTAGACAAACAACATAGCTTTGCGCGTCAATTATCTGGTGGACAGAAGCAACGGGTTGCAATTGTTCGTGCCCTCCTCATGCATCCAGAAATCATCCTTTTTGACGAAGTGACTGCTTCGCTGGATCCAGAAATGGTGCGTGAGGTTCTGGAACTTATCAATGATTTGGCCCAGGAAGGCCGTACCATGATTTTAGTAACCCACGAAATGCAGTTTGCCCAAGCAATTGCCGATCGGATTATCTTCCTAGACCAAGGGAAAATCGCTGAAGAAGGAACGGCTCAAGCCTTCTTTACCAATCCGCAAACCAAACGAGCTCAGGAATTTTTAAACGTCTTTGACTTTAGCCAATTTGGCTCATATCTATAAAGGAGATTCTTATGAAACTATTCAAACCACTCTTAACTGTTTTGGCACTTGCCTTTACCCTTATCTTTGTCACAGCTTGTAGCTCAGGTGGAAATGGTGGTGCATCGTCAGGTAAAACCACTGCCAAGGCTCGCACAATCGATGAAATCAAAAAAAGCGGTGAGCTACGAATCGCCGTGTTTGGAGATAAGAAACCTTTTGGTTACGTTGACAATGACGGTTCTTACCAAGGTTACGATATTGAACTTGGGAACCAACTGGCACAAGACCTTGGGGTAAAGGTTAAATACGTTTCAGTCGACGCTGCCAACCGTGCTGAATACTTGATTTCAAACAAGGTAGATATTACTCTTGCCAACTTTACAGTGACTGACGAACGCAAGAAACAAGTTGATTTTGCCCTTCCATATATGAAAGTTTCTCTTGGAGTCGTATCGCCTAAGACCGGTCTCATTACAGATGTCAAACAATTAGAAGGCAAAACCTTGATTGTTACAAAAGGAACGACTGCTGAGACTTATTTTGAAAAGAATCATCCAGAAATCAAACTCCAAAAATACGACCAATACAGTGACTCTTACCAAGCTCTTCTTGACGGACGTGGAGATGCCTTCTCTACTGACAATACGGAAGTCCTAGCTTGGGCGCTTGAAAATAAAGGATTTGAAGTAGGAATTACTTCCCTCGGTAATCCAGATACCATTGCGGCAGCAGTTCAAAAAGGCAACCAAGAATTGCTAGACTTCATCAATAAAGATATTGAAAAATTAGGTAAGGAAAACTTCTTCCACAAGGCCTATGAAAAAACACTTCACCCAACCTACGGTGACGCTGCTAAAGCAGATGACCTGGTTGTTGAGGGCGAAAAAGTTGACTAGTTATTAACTCTTAAAAGGGACTGGATTTTAAACTCCAATCCCTTTTTAAGATTTTACCTATAACATCCTGAGTCTATCTAAGATGTTCAATCTGAACACAGTGTACATACTTTATCTTCTATTGCATATACTTTATCACATAAGATACGAATATCCTCTTCACTATGACTAGCAATCAAAATTGTTGTCCCTTTTTCACTAGAGAGCTTTCTAAACAATGTTCTCATATTTTCTACACTTGATTTGTCCAAGGCATTCATAGGTTCATCTAGTAAAAGAATAGAGGGATTCTCCATAATTGCTTGAGCAATCCCTAGCTTTTTCCTCATACCTAGCGAATAAGTTTTAACTTTCTGGTCTTTTTGCTCATATAGACCAACTATTTTCAGTGTATCATTGATTTCCTGATTACCAACTACTCCTCGTATGCTTGCCAAATATTGTAAATTCTTAAAGCCACTATAATAATTTATAAAACCAGGTTCTTCAATCAAAGCTCCCAAATTAGCTGGAATTTTTCTCTCAGGAACAATATTTTCCCCATTGATTAACACTTCCCCATAAGACGGACTATATAAACCAGCTATTAATTTAAACAATACACTTTTCCCTGAGCCATTCGCACCAGTAATTCCTATAATTTCCCCCTGTTTACAACTAAAATTAAGGTTTTGAAAAACACATGTTTTTTTTAATTCCAACTGAATATTTTTTAATGTAATTATTTCATTCATTCTATAAACCTCCTCTTTTGACGAGTGAAATAGAAAATGCTTTTAAAAAGAAAGACTAAAAATAGCAACTGAAGAAATAGATCTCGTCCTATATCTCCATTTCCTCTATTCAGAATATAAAATAGATAATTGGTTCGATTCCCCACAAATAAACTGCCAAACACAATCATGAGTAAAAAGAAGCTAACACAAGAAAAGTTCATTTGCTCATTCGCTCCTAGTATGTATAACGTAAAGCAAAGCAAGGATAGCACACAAACATTCAAAAAATCAACTATAAACAAAACTCCTATATCCCAGTTTGGTAACTGTAACATAAATTGAATCACTAGAACTTTTACCATGATTAAAACGAGTCCATAAAGAAAACAGGTCCAAATCTGATACCTAATCCAGAGCTTAATAGAAGAAAATCGAATCACTTCCATAAAGAAATCGGATGCTCTTCTACGATATACAACTGCTAGAAAAAATGCATGAATAATAAACCAATGAAGCAACCATATAGATAAGACTAAAAAAGAGTTTTGACTCAGATTAGGCCCTTTTAAAATTTCTATAACAAGTCTATCATTTCCTTCTAACCAATACCATAATCCTAAACAAATCAATATCCAAAAAAGAACATAACCCCAAAAGTACTTGGTATAGATTATCTGATTCAACCTCCACATGTGACTACTTAACTTTCCCATTTCCAACTTTTACACTCTCCTCCAGTTTCTATGAACAGAAAATACAGTCAATGGAATTATGATAGATAGTAATGTAAGCCAATAAATCAATGCATACGGATTGGAATTTACCATATACTGAAAAATTGGCAATAATCCAATTAGCCCATTGTTCAACTGATAAATCCAGAATAAGGATTCTACAAATAAAAAAGTAAACAGAAATACTAAGCTCATGCTTGATTTTTTAAACCAAGAAAAACTGCTAATAGTAAGTAAGGATAAAAAGAAATAGTATGCTATATAAGAGAAAAAAAATCCTATAAAGAAACTAGCATTGTTTGCAATACTTATACCATAAAATTCTCTTAAAAAATCAACCTCCTTTATCTCCAAAGAGAAGCTAAAACCATTACTAAATGCAATTAGAAAAATCAATAAAAATAAAGTCGCCGTCCAAATCCCCGTACTAAGAGCTGCTAATTTGAAACTAAAACTGGTAAAGTGCTTAATTGATTTCAGACGAATGCGGCACTCCAACCTATTAAAATAGTTATTCATCAAATGAAAAAAGAATAATATATATGTGAACGGAAAGCAATATACTCCAGTCGTAATATCTTGAAGTAAGACTAAGAGCCATTCTAATACATTTGGATGGATTGAATATTGGCGACATCGCAGTAAATATACTGTACTAGATAAAATACAGGATAGCAGTAATATAAAATAAACCAATACTGCTAAAAAATCTTTTTTGTAAAATTGAACAAATTGTTTCATTATACGTAGTCCTCTGAATGTAGAAAAAATGTACCATAAACAACCAAACAACTAACAAATAAAATAAAAGCAAGATGCCCACTAACTAAGGAAAGACTGATATCTTTCTGATATCCCAAAGCTAATGTTGTCACAGGTTCTAAGTAAGATAGCTCTAAAATACCCCAAAAAATACCCCCAACCATCATATAGGCAACTGGGATGAAAATAGCTCCTAATTTTTTCTTCACTAGCAAAGCACTAGCTAGTCCAAAAATAGAGAACACAGCGCCCCAAACTCCATACCAGAGAGTCGTTACAAGACTATAGAGAAACTGATTAGAATCAAATAATTCTTTTAAGGCACCACTATAGTCTCCAATATAAATTTCCTGATAAGGAGTCACTAAAAGATTAATTCCTAATAATAATAAATAGGGGAGAAAAAAGACTAGAAAAGAAGAAATAATTACAGTACTACCCACAATAGCCAGATACTTCTTTTTAGAAATTCGACACAATTGTGCTGTTAGAAAATGACTCTCAGCATCCTCTATTATCTGACTAGAATAGGGCAGTGTACAGATAAGTGCAGCTACTAGGCTAATCGGTGAAAATCCTCTAATAGAAGAAGCGGCAAAAAAAATCGATAAACCTTCAATTTTATAAATACCATTGAAAGCAAGGAAATTTCCTAAACTCATGCAAAGAAGGGTCAAAAATAAAGACATATAAAACCGAGGTGATTTAACGACTCGTACAAGATTACAAATAAAAAATTCCATCCCAACTCCTCCTTATAATAAGAATAGGGTGTAGCATTCTTTTTTCATGCTACACCCACAATCAACCATCTTTAAGGCTTACTCTGACAAGTAAGTTAATAAGAATCTGGACTCCAAGAACCTGAAGTATGAATTCTTACATGATTTCCAAACTGTGGCGCCATAGCTAATCTAGTATCAGAACCAATATAATTATCACCACCTCCATTATAGTACATGACAATCCTAGAGCCAGAACTCAATTGATACATTGGAGTGATATCTGCCCCACTATAGGCGCTACGAATAGAGGTATTTAACGTTTTACCGCCACCAGTGCTGTCATTATTATTAATTCCAGCAGAGGCGTTTTCTTTCTCAAGCTCACTAGTTGTATCCGCACCAAAACGCGGCAACGTTAAATCATAATCTCCAATCTGTCTAGCTAAGACTGTAGGGAGAAACAAACTAAATGCAATTGTAACTACGCAAAAAAGGGAATATATTTTTCTTCTTTTCATGACATCGTCCTCCTAAGAAGTGATAAACAAGATAGTTGATTGATCAATTTGATACATATTATATTTTCATTATATCAATAAAAGAAAGCGCTGTCAATTATTTTGTTTAAAATATTATCATATTTTAAACAAAATGGTTAAAAGAGTCCGGGACAAAAAGATTTTAATTTTAGAAATTCTTTATTATAAATTTTAAAAATCGATAAATTATACAAAAAAACGAACGAAACAGAATTCTGGTTGTTAGATAACTCGTTTTGTTCGTTTTTTATATTTAAAGTTAGATTTTTGTCCCAGACTCGTCTCTCTTTATCTTACTGACCTAACCTTCTTGCCAATTCTCTTGGTCTTCTTTAAAGCGTTTTAGGAGAGCGAGTCCTTCTGGTGTGATATATCCTTCTTCTTGGGCTAGATGGATGAGCTCACTGTAGTTTGAAAGTGTCACCAATTTCACACCAGCATCCGCAAAGTTCTTATCTGCCTTTGGCAATTGATAGCTGAAAATTGCTACTACACCAAGCACATCTGCTCCTTCTCGCGTTGCTGCTGCTACTGCTTCAAGAACAGAACCACCAGTTGAAATGAGGTCTTCAACCACTACCATTTTTTGACCTTGAGCTACGCGGCCTTCGATTTGATTACCAGCTCCGTGGTCTTTTGGTTTGCTACGGATATAGGCAAATGGCAGATTCATCTTATCAGCAATAATAGCTCCGTGAGGAATCCCTGCTGTCGCAGTTCCTGCAATGACTTCTACCTCTGAAAAGGCTTCTTTGATAGCTTCCACAAAGCCATTTTCAATGAGAGTACGAGTTTCTGGATAGGCAAGAGTCACACGATTATCAGTGTAAATCGGCGACTTGATGCCAGATGCCCAAGTGAAAGGCTCCTCTGGTTTGAGGTAAACGGCTTGAATTTTCAAGAGGTGGCTAGCGATATCTTTAGCAAGTGTCATGGTGTTCTCCTTTTATTTTTCTAATCTAGTTCTTTAATTCCAGTCCTGTGTCCATTCATCCTTGATGGCATGATAAGCTGCAACAGGATCCTCAGCTTGGGTAATGGGACGTCCCACCACGATATAGTCACTACCTATTTGATAGGCATCCGCTGGCGTCATCACACGTTTTTGATCTCCAACCACAGCACCTGCAGGACGAATGCCTGGTGTCAGACAGATAAAATCTGGATTGGTGGCCTGCTTGATGACTTGCACTTCCTGAGCCGAGCAAACAACACCATCCAAGCCAGCTTCAGCTGTCTTCTTAGCATAGTGGATTACTGACTCCTGCAGACTGGTTTGAATATTTTGAAACTCCTGCATCTGAGCTTCTGATGTTGATGTAAGCTGCGTTACAGCGATCAATTTTGCTTGACTTCCAAGACCTTCACGCGCCGCCTTCATCATCTCTACACCACCAGCGGCATGTACATTAGTCATGTCCACACCAAGCTGAGACAAGACCTTCATAGCTGATTTGACTGTATTGGGAATGTCATGCAGCTTGAGATCCAGAAAGACACTATGACCCAGGCCTTTCAAGTAAGACACAATCTCAGGCCCCGTTGCATAATAAAGCTCCATCCCTACCTTTAGATAAAGGCTTTCTTCTGCTGGAAACAGAGCTAAAAATTCCTTGACTGCCTCAAAACTAGGAAAATCAAGAGCAATGACTGGACGACGTTCTCGCATAAGTTTCTCCTTTTACCTTTGCTAGTGAGAGAGTCTGGCCACAAGAAGCCACGAAAAAAGGAACCTGCCAACAGCAAGGTTCCACGAAAAATGGGTAGTCTCCACCCTTTCACCGTCTAACCTTAGCTGCCTCTCTGGACTGCTTTAAAGGTTTTTTACTATTCTATTATTTCTACTAGCACTTGTCAAGTAAAAACTTGATCACTAAAGAGCTATAGGAGAAAAGCTAAACCTAGCGGCGCGATGAACGTCGGGTCGTTTGGTTTTGATTGCCCTCTTCCTCCAGCTTTTTCCTTTCCTCTTCTAGTTTATTCTGCTGTTCTTCCAGTCTTTTCTTCTCTTCCTCTTTCTGTTTCTTCTCAGCTTCCTTGGCCTCTTGTTTGGCTTTTTCCTCAGCCTCCATAATTAATTTATCCGCCACAGTGTAACTGTAAATTCCAGCTTCCATGTCGACCACACTTGGTTCTGACAATTGAGGCTTAATCTTACTATAATAAGGCAATTTCTTACTCATTTCAGAAAGGGGAACCAAAACTTCGTCCGAATCATTCATAGTCAATCGAATTAAATCTGATGTGACCTTGCTTGGGGCTAATTCCACCTTCTGGATAGCCGCCTTGAGTTCTGGACTAATTTGAGCAAGTTCTGACGTAAAGGTTTTGATTTGTTCGCTGTCATTAAAGAGAACTGATATATAAGTTTCTGGCAGACTCACCAAACTCACAGAACTGGTTTCAAGCTGACCACTGGAAAGAATAGGATAATGATTTTCACCAGAAACATAGTAGGCAACAATATCGTATTCCTTAACCTTAATAGTAAACTTAGTTGGAAATTGATAGGCAAGCTGAGCTGATTCAACCCAATAGTTAGACTTGATCTGCTCTTCATATTTTGCCTTATCTAGCAGAAGGTTAATCGTATAATCTGAATCCTGAATGCCTGAAGCCTGTAGAATATCATCAGCTGTAGTTTGCACTGTTCCCTCAACACGAATATCCTTCATGGTCGCATAAGGACTGAGCAAGTATGCAGAGACAACCAATAAAAGCAGACTGAGAAACAAAATCGAGATAGCCCGCCAGATATGAACTCCTGGAATTTTCGGTTTAGCCGGTTTTTCCTTTACAGGCTTTTTCTCTATTTTTTTATTCTGTTTATTCTGTTTCTTTGGCTCTTTGGATTTTGGTTCTTCTTTGGGTACTTCTTTTTTGACGTCTTCTGACTCTTCTACTTTTTCTTCAGTATCATCCTTAGCTAATTTTGAGTCTTTTGGATCAGATTCACTCTCTTGGTGCTCAGTTGCATCTGACTTTTCAGATTTTGAAGCCATTCGAGCTTGTCTTTCCTTTTCCTTCTCCTCAGCTAGGACCGCCTCTTCTTCAGCCTTCTTTTTTAGATATTCTTGGTTTCGTTTCTGCCATTCTGATAACTCTTTAAATTCTTCGAGGATTTCTTTGCCCTCATTTTTCTTATCTTTTGACATTTACTTTCCTTATGATAAATCTTTTTTTAACAATTGATAAAAATCTGCTAGAGATTTCAATTCCTTAGAAGCCTTCATCTTAGCTTGGTAATCTTCCTTGTGACTTAGTAAGTGAGAAAGCTTCTCTTCTAAACTGTCCAAGGTCAAATCGCTTTCTTGAAGCTCTTCTGCATAGCCTTTTTTTACAAAGTAGGCTGCATTTTCAATCTGGTCACCACGACTAGCTTCACGACCAAGTGGCACAATAACATGTAATTTTGCCATTGCCAAGAGCTCAAAAATCGTATTGGCACCACCACGTGTCACAACAATATCAGCCAATTCCATCAAGGGTTGATAGAGATTGGTCACATAGTCAACACGAAAAAGATTTTGGCTCAACTCATTCAGACTAGAATCTCCAGTTAGATTGATAATATTGTAGCGTTCTGTCAGTTCTTTCTTATGGTCTGTCACCAATTGGTTAAAGACACGAGCACCTGCAGAACCACCGACAAACAATACTGTTGGCAATTTGGGATTAAAGTGAGTTTGAATATCTACCAATTCATCGGGTTCTGGAGTGTTTTGGTCTGAAACCTTTGTCACTGCTCCCACATGCTCGACCTTAGACAAACTTGAAGCTTGCTCAAAGGTTGAATACATCTTAGTCGCAAATTTATAGGCAATTTTATTAGCCAAGCCCATAGATAGGTCAGATTCGTGAATAAAGACAGGCACTCCTGACACACGCGCAGCGATAACAGGCGGTACTGAGACAAAGCCTCCCTTTGAAAAAAGAGCCTGTGGACGAAGTCGCAACATGATAAAGAGCGACTGGACAATTCCCCAGCCAACTTTAAAGACGTCCAGCATATTTTGCCAAGAGAAATAACGACGCAATTTTCCAGTCGCAATGGAATGGAAGGTGACATCTAGACCCGACTTGAGGATTTCTTGGTGTTCGATGCCACGTTTATCTCCGATATAGTGGACTTCCCATCCATCTTCGATGAACTTGGGCATTAACAAAAGGTTGAGGGTCACGTGTCCAACCGTCCCCCCACCTGTAAAGACAATTTTTTTCATATTATTCCTTTAACTCCGCTACTGTGTCGATAAAGAGGTCGCCACGTACTTCAAAGTTAGCATACATATCCCAGCTGGCATTTGCTGGACTGAGAAGAACCACGTCTCCTTGAGTCGCAAGCTCGTAAGCCTTGCGGGTCGCATCTGCAATATCAGTCGCATCCACATAAGCCACACCTGCCTTGTCTGCTGCCCGTTTAACACGTTCGGCAGACTGACCCAGGATGACCATCTTCTTGAGTCCAGTAATGTCTGGAACCAATTCGTCAAACTCATTACCACGGTCCAAACCACCTGCAATCAAGACGACCTTGCTGTTGTCAAATCCTGACAAGGCTTTCTGAGTAGCCAAGATATTGGTTGACTTGCTATCATTATAGAATTTGACACCCTTGATTTCATCCACAAATTGGAGACGGTGTTTGACACCACCAAAGGCTGAAAGAGTTTCTTTGATGGTTTGGTTGTCCACACCACGAAGCTTGGCTACAGCAATCGTCGCAAGGGCATTTTCCACATTGTGGCTACCTGGAACTCCGATTTCATTCGCTGCCATGACAACTTCCCCACGGAAGTAGAGTTGACCATCTTCCAGATAAGCTCCATCAACCTTTTCAAGTGTTGAGAATGGTACAACGGTAGCTTGTGTTTTAGTAGCCAAGTCTTTTGCCAAGTCTTGGTTAAAGTTCAAGACAAGGAAATCAGCTGCTGTCATCTTGTTCTGGATATTCCACTTGGCTGCTACATATTCCTCAAAAGAACCATGATAATCGATATGAGTTGGCATGAGGTTGGTAATAACCGCGATCTCAGGATGGAATTCTTGAACTCCCATGAGTTGGAAAGAAGAAAGTTCCATGACAAGCGTGTCCTTGTCTGTCGCAGTTTGGGCCACTTGACTAGCTGGATAACCAATATTCCCTGATAAAAGACCATGTTGGCCTGCAGCAGTCAAAACTTCCCCGATCATAGTCGTTGTGGTTGTTTTACCGTTCGAACCAGTAATACCGATAATTGGCGCTTCTGAAATCAAGTAAGCCAATTCCACCTCAGTCAAGACTGGAATTCCCTTTGCCAAAGCCTTTTCAATCATGGGATTGCTGTAGGGAATGCCTGGATTTTTCACCATAAGGGCGAACTCTTCATCCAAGAGTTCCAAAGGATGGCCACCTGTAACAACCTTGATCCCTTCTTCCAGCAAACTTTGCGCAGCTGGATTGTCCTCGAAAGGTTTTCCGTCATTTACTGTCACAATGGCACCTAGCTTGTCCAACAAACGAGCTGCAGATTCACCAGACTTGGCCAAACCTAAAACAAGGACTTTCTTATTTTTAAATTGATCTATTACTTTCATGTCTCGAACTCCATTTCTACTCTTACTATTTTACCATTTTTATGGAAATAAAAAAGCCACAAAGTGTGTTTGTGACTCTTTCTTCTAACTGAATCTCGCCATATCATCTATGTGATAAATCGGTAACTCGAATAACTTGGTCCACTTGTTCCCAAATCAGAGGATTGTGGGTCGCAATAATAATAGTTCGATTCGGATTTTTTAAAGATTCTAGGATAGAAAGTAATTCCTCAGAATTTTTGGGGTCTAGTGAAGCGGTTGGTTCATCTGCGAGGATCAAAGGCGGATCCTTTAAAATTATCTTCGCTAATGCAACACGTTGTGCTTCTCCTCCTGATAATTCAAAGATGGGTTGCTTTAAATCTAAATAAGAGAGGTTAACACGGTTTAGAGCTTGTTTCATCAAAGAGATTTTCTCTTTTTCTTTCAACTTTTTACCAACTAAACCCAGATTGAGATTCTCTTTAACGGTTTGACTTTCAATTAAGCCAAAATCTTGAAATAAGTATCCTAAGTAATCTCTAAAGAAAACAGAATGCTTGATGTCTTTAAGAGAAGTACCATCATAGATGATTTGTCCTTTGTCATATGGCTCTAATCGTCCAATCATATTCAAGAGTGTTGTCTTACCACAGCCACTTGTACCGATTAAGGCATAAATTTTCCCACCTTCAAAATGAAGATTCGTATCTGAAAATAGCTGACGGCTTCCAAATTTTTTAGATATATTCTTTAGTTCAATCATCCTATTTTCCTTTCATAATTGTCATAGAAACACGAGATTCCTTATGGGCTTGACGGTAAAGCGTCAGAACTGCACTAGCTAGAAAGACTAATAAAGTGAGCAAGCCAATCACCAAGTCTCGACTGCTTAAAATAAAGAGACTAGCACCAAATACAAAACTGGCAAATTGACTAACCATATACTGAGCATGTGTTTCAAAAAATCGTAAACCTGAAATTCGTTTAATCAAGATATCTCGGCGGAATTGCTCGAAATATAGAAGATTGACAGAATAAAAGAGTAACAAGGAACTAGCTATCCCCACAATAGCTCCTAAGATTAAAGTTGCTGTTTCAGTTTGCACTTCATTATAACGAGTTAGATAAACACTTCTTCCTTCTTTAAGATAGGATACTTGCTCATAAATTCCTGCATTTTTCAAGAGTTTAATCCCATCTTCATATCCTTTGATAAAGATATTCTTACCAGCATTGATAGACCAACTAGATTTGGAAATGATACTATCACCTATAGATGTTGGAGTAAATACAACTAAAATCGGATCAGTTAAGTACTGGATGGATACCGGGCTTTCACCGTTATTATAAACAAATCGTTTTTCTCCTGTTGGAAGATAGCTAACAATCGCTCTCATTTCATACTCTAAAGGAGCGTCTTTATCCTCGCTTGATTTTCCGTAATAGTTCAAACGTTCTTCAAAAACTTTCTTAAGTTCTGCTTCCTGTGAACGAAGAGATTCTGGTAATAAGAGTCCAAATTCCCCTTTTTGAAGATGGGCTAGTTTCTGTCTAGTCTCACCATTTACAGATACATTTTCCTTGTCCAAATAACTTGGACTGACATAGAGAACATTAGCATCTGGACTATAGGTATCCAGTGTCTCTCCCTGTTCATTTTTTCCTTGAGGATTTGCAAAATGAATGACATTATCTTTTACAAATAGAGCCTGTTCTTCTTCGATTGCTTCCTTGGCAAAGGCATACCACTTATTCTGATTTTCTGTATCTTTTACTCTATCACCTAAGCCAAAGAAAATCTGGTAATAGTCTGCTCTGTCCTGCCATGCTTGTTTTGAAATTTCAAGTTCTTTCAATCGTTGGTAAGACGTCAAACCTGTCTTAACAGCGTAGCCCACTGTAAAAACAGCTACTAACTGACACAATAGGGTTAAAGCCATCAGGCGTTTAAGGGGTAATCTTCCCTTAATAACGGGAACTAATGCTTTATAACTCAAACTCATTAGATAAAGGAGCATTAGTAAAATTGAAATCCCCAATAAAAACAAAAGATAGAAACTAATCCCAAAACCATAGGTGGCTAACAAGATAGGATAAAACAAACCTTGACTAAAAAGAACGACTCCCCCACCTAGGAAGGAAAGGAGGGCTGATAGAAGGATCCATTTGATATCAGTCGATAAAGAATGCCCCATGATGGATAAGAGAGTCTGACCAGAAAAGAGTTTTATACCTGCAGCTCTCATTTCCTTAATCCGAGTGATAATCACTAGAGCAAAGAAAGATAAGCCAAATATTGCTAAACTAATTAAAATAAGGGGAATTAGTAACATTCTAAAAGCAAGAGAATAGGGCGGTGTCTTTCGGTCAGCAATGGCTTTATAACCCAGATCTCCTAATTTATCGGCTAGCTTTTCTTTCGTCAAGGAGCCTGACAAAAGGAGATAACTATTTAGCGGATCACTACGTTTACGACTTTCTTGGCTAGCTTCTTGGAATTCTTTTGGTAAAGTTCCCTGACCATAAGTTGCATAAGTAAAGTGAGTCGTCCCATCCTTACTCGGCTCTACGATTCTTCTAGCTATTAAACTCTGTTCTGAGTTTGCAAAATTCTCCAATTCCTGTTCAAATACCTCACGCGTCGGTTCCTGAGTATCTTTTTTGACACGAAGTAAGGAAACGGAATCATAGCTTGCAAATAAATATTGTGGCGCACGTAAGACAATAATCCAAGCAAGGAAGAAGCTGAGAAAAAAAGTTGATAATAATATGAATAGTTTCTTCATAGTAGACTCCTTGTATAAGAGAATAATCCTATAGAAAGAAATTTTACATTTTACAAATTCTTAGAATTATTTTCCTAGTTTAATCCATCACACCCTGAGCACAAAGACAACAATACTCTTCAAAAATCAAATTCAAACCGCGTCAACGTCGCCTTGCCGTAGATATATGTAACTGACTTCGTCAGTCTTATCTACAACCTCAAAGCAGTGCTTTGAGCAACCTGTGGCTAGTTTCCTAGTTTGCTCTTTGATTTTCATTGAGTATAAATTTAATCCTTTCTTATTTTGAAATCGGTTTCTTATACCGTAAATATATCACTTTCTATATAATCTGTCAACATATTTTACTAAGATATCATTAGTAATAGAATTTTACAGTTTCCTTAGAAATAGATGTCGGAAAAGAATTTAAGTTCAGTTTTTACCATTCATACTATCCAAGCAAAAGAGATGATATTAACTAAAAAGCAATTCGAACTACTGTAAAATTCCTAGCAAAAAAGAGAGCCGAAACTCTCTTTTTATCTTCTTTTACTTTTATTGACCGACATGAGGGTAATATCTCGCAAGCTAAAGTATGCTAGGAAGAGCATGGCGATTGCAATAAAGAATTCTGTCGGTAGCTGAAAGATTTGCAGAACTGACAACATGAGCAAAATCAAAAGTGCTACGAAAGCAAAGACGACAAGGACGATATTGACTGTCCCTTTAATGCTTTCTGGTGTCGCAAATACATAGAGTAGTAATAAGAGGAGTCCTATGATTAAATAAACCATCTTTATCTCTTTCTAGCTCTTATTCAGCTGATTTTTTCTTCTTGTTAGCTTTCTCACGCTCTGCCTTGTTAAGGATTTGTTTACGCAAACGGATAGACTCAGGCGTTACTTCCATGTACTCATCGTCGTTCAAGAACTCAAGAGACTCTTCAAGTGTCAAGATACGAGGAGTCTTAATAACAGCTGTTTGGTCCTTAGTAGCTGAACGGACGTTGGTCATTTGTTTTGCCTTAGTGATGTTAACTGTCAAGTCATTTTCACGAGAGTTTTCACCGATAATCATTCCTTCGTAAACTTCAGTACCTGGGTTGACAAAGATCGTACCACGTTCTTCGATAGACATGATTGAGTATGTTGTAGCCTTACCAGCATCGATAGAAACAAGAGCACCACGGTGACGACCACCAATTTCACCTGGAATCAATGGCAAGTATTGATCGAAGGTATGGTTCATGATACCGTAACCACGAGTCATTGACAAGAACTCAGTTGAGTATCCAATCAAACCACGCGCTGGAACAAGGAAGACCAAACGAGTTTGACCATTACCAGTTGAAATCATATCCAACATTTCACCCTTACGTTCAGAAAGGCTTTGGATAACAGACCCTTGGTATTCTTCTGGAGTGTCGATTTGAACACGTTCAAATGGTTCACATTTAACACCGTCGATTTCTTTTACAATAACTTCTGGACGAGATACTTGAAGTTCATATCCCTCACGACGCATTGTTTCGATAAGAATTGACAAGTGCAATTCTCCACGTCCTGAAACAGTCCATTTATCTGGTGAATCAGTTGGATCAACACGAAGGGAAACGTCTGTTTGCAATTCTGCCTGTAAGCGTTCTTCCACCTTACGAGAAGTTACCCATTTACCTTCTTTACCAGCAAATGGTGAGTTGTTAACCAAGAAAGTCATTTGAAGAGTTGGCTCATCGATGTGTAGGATTGGAAGAGCTTCAACTGCGTCTGTCGGAGTAATGGTTTCACCGACAAAGATGTCTTCCATACCAGAAACGGCAATCAAGTCACCTGCTTTGGCTTCTTGGATTTCACGACGTTCCAAACCAAAGAAACCAAAGAGTTTTGTAACACGGAAGTTTTTAGTTGTGCCGTCAAGTTTAGAAAGGGTAACTTGGTCCCCAACCTTAACAGTACCACGGAAGACACGACCGATACCGATACGTCCAACGAAGTCGTTGTAGTCCAAAAGTGACACTTGGAACTGCAAAGGCTCATCTGAGTTGTCTACTGGAGCTGGGATATGGTCGATAATCGTGTCAAAGATTGGTGCCATAGTCGCTTCTTGGTCAGCTGGATCATCTGACAATGAAGAAGTTCCGTTGATCGCTGAAGCATAGACCACTGGGAAGTCAAGCTGGTCATCATCTGCACCAAGCTCGATGAAAAGTTCCAAGACTTCGTCCACTACTTCAGCTGGACGAGCTGATGGTTTATCGATTTTGTTAACAACAACAATTGGGACAAGGTCTTGTTCCAAAGCTTTTTTCAATACGAAACGAGTTTGTGGCATGGTTCCTTCGTAGGCATCTACGACCAAGACAACACCGTCAACCATTTTCATGATACGCTCAACTTCTCCACCGAAGTCCGCGTGTCCTGGTGTGTCCATGATATTGATACGAGTTCCGTTATAGGCAACGGCTGTATTTTTAGCAAGGATGGTAATTCCACGCTCTTTTTCGATATCGTTTGAGTCCATAGCACGCTCAGCCAATTCAGTACGTGCATCAAGCGTTTCTGATTGTTTCAATAATTCGTCAACAAGGGTTGTTTTACCGTGGTCAACGTGGGCGATAATCGCAATGTTACGGATATCTTCTCTTAATTTTGTCATGATTTCCTCTATAATATTCAAAATTTATTTTCTAACTGAACGATTATACCATAATTTCAGGTAAATAACATAACTCAAGCAAGTGTAAATGTTTTCACTGTGCTTTTCTTTTCACGTCAAGCCTTTTCAAAGCAAGCGACTTATGATAAGATAGGCACAGTATGCGTTTAGATAATTTATTAGCCCAAGAAAAAATCAGCCGAAAAGCCATGAAACAAGCCTTACTCAAAGGGGAAATTCTAGTCGATGGTTGCCCAGCCCGCTCCCTAGCTCAAAATATCGATACAGGGCTACAAGAACTCCTTTTTCAGGGTCGAATCATTCAAGGCTATGAACACACCTATCTTATGCTTCATAAACCTACTGGTGTCGTTACAGCCAATAAAGACAGGGAACTTCCAACCGTCATGGACCTCCTTCCGCCTGACATCCAGTCTGACATGCTCTATGCCGTCGGCCGACTGGACCGAGATACGACAGGACTCCTCCTCTTGACTGATAACGGTCCTTTGGGCTTTCAGCTCCTCCATCCCCAATATCATGTCGATAAAACTTATCAGGTTGAGGTTAATGGACTTCTGACACCTGACCATATCCAAGCCTTTCAAAAGGGAATTGTCTTTTTAGATGGCACTGTCTGTAAACCTGCAAGACTAGAGATTCTATCTGCAAGTCCTTCCCTCAGTCAAGCTTCTATCACCATTTCAGAAGGAAAATTTCATCAGGTTAAGAAAATGTTTCTCTCGGTTGGTGTCAAGGTGACCTCACTCAAACGAATTCAGTTCGGTGAGTTTACATTAGACCCAGAACTAGCAGAAGGTCAATACCGTCCCTTGAACCAAGAGGAATTGAAAATCATTAAAAACTACTTAGAGAAAAGTGGATAAAACAAAAAAGCTTTCAAATAAAGCTTTTTTGTTTTACACTACTTAATTCATAAAAAGAATCAATCCTAAAACCCAATTAATTACGGAAACTACAATCCCTACAATAGCTATAATTTTTTCTGTTTTATAGTCTAGTCCAGATTCTTTTTGAAGTGAGTTAGCATACAATAAACTGGTAATACCTAAACCAATACCTCCCAACGGAAATAACAAACCAAGAATAATCGACAAGATGCCCACAAAAAGTGGATTTTTCTTCTTTTCTTTCATGTTCTAAGAACTCCTTAAATTTTATACAAATTAATTATACTATAAAACAATAGCTTCATCCTATCATTCGACTAATTTGGAAATAAGATTAGCTAGTCTTCACTTTCCCTTTCCAAGAATCCAAGCCATAAGAAAGGATATAAATCTCAGAAAAGCCTTGTTTTTTCAAGTAAAGAGCTGCATTTGTAACTCGTTGCGCACGTTGGTTTTCGTAGAGAAGGACAGGTTTGTCTTTACGCAGGGCTGCAAGACTAGTCTTCAACTGACTTGAAGGAATATTGCGGGCACCAAGGATATGTTTTCTGTGGAATTCTGCTGGATCACGCAAATCAATCAATTGACCTGTACGAATCAAGGCTTCAAATTCCTCATTGTCCACAATTTTAGCCGCACGGCGAATACGAAGATAGTTAAAGCCCATCCATGCCAACATTGCCAGTATAAGTGCCCACAAAATCCAAGTAACCATTAGTTCTTTTCTCCATTTTTCTCAATATAATCCAATTCTACCTTGTGCTCTCTGCGTAGAACCGCTTCTGCCTCTAGATAGTCTAATTTGTCCATCAACCCTGCATCGTAAATCCGAGAGAGTTCCAACTTCATCAGTTCAATATCATATAAGCGTTTTCCCATGTAAACAATAATACCAAATCGTTTGAGGAATTGCTGCACATCATAGAATGTTTTCATAAGACTCATTCTAGCAAAATTTTGTGTTTTTTTCAAGAAGAGACCACACAAGAAGTATCGCAGAAATTAAAAAAGCTGCATCTTCTGCAACTTTTTAATCTGGTGGAAAATAGCCCAACTGCTCAGCGATATGAATCGCCTCCTGCCTGTTAGCCACTCCTAATTTTGAAAAGATATTGGCCAGGTGATTGTAAACTGTACGTTTACTCACATAGACCTTGTCACAGACATCATCAATAGTCAAGCCATTTCTAACCAGTTCTAGTATCTCGATTTCTCGTGGTGTTAGCACCTCTACCATCACTTCATCTGAAAAGATCTTACCTCCTAGATAAATCTTTTCCAGTTTTTTCACCAACTCATCTGGATCCATACTTTTATCTAGAAATCCATAAGCCCCCATAGCTTTAGCTCGGTGTTCATACATCTTTTTGCTGTATCCCGTCAAAATCACAACCTTACTAGAACAACCATTGTCAATAATCTCTTGTGCCAAGGTCAGCCCATCAGCTTGATACAGACTCGTCAGGTTGATGTCAATCAAAATAATGTCGTAGTCATTAAAAGCAATCTCCGAAATAGTCGAAAAATTATCCACTAACTGGACCTTTTTAATGTTTTCCGATAACTCTAAAATCATCTTGATACTTTGGCTAAATAATTTATGATCATCAATTAACAAAATTTTCATAACACAACTCCTTATCAATCGGGAGAGTAATTTCTACACGAAATCTCTTGTTATTTTCAAAAATCTGCATTTGACCACCTAAAACACTAATTTTATTAGACATATTTTTCAAGCCATAACCTAAGGATTTTTCTGTTTGAAGGCAGTCATTTTCAGAAATGATAAAAAGAGCGTCATCATGCATATCAATCTTCAAAGAAATCCTTCCACCACTAGCGTACTTAACGGCATTGGTCGCCAATTCCTCAACCAGACGATAGGTAATTTTATCGTAAGGAGATAAAAGCCTAAAGTGGACAGGAAACTGTGTGACGACTTCATTTTCTGCGTGATAGCGCTTGACAATCCGATTAATCAGCCCTTGATACTGTATGTCTAACTGCTCGTCTGTTTCTACCATTGGCTGATAATAATCCATCCGCTCACGAATCCGCTGAACCAACTCCTCTGTCACCAGATTGATCTGTTCACCAAAAGCCCGATTGATACTATATTTATTGAAATTTTTTATCGCCATCACATTTTGCAGGATTTCATTGTGAAGAAATTCCGAGAACTGTTGTTCTGTGTCTTCATTTGCCAGCAGACTTTTCACCATGCGGTTACGCTTTAAAAAGAGAACTTTTACATAATCCCTAGCATCTAGCATTTCAGCAGAACGAAAAAGGCGAATCAATTCTTCCGAACAAATCCCGAACAATAGTAACATGATATTCAATACCAAAAAGCTCGTGTTTAAGTCTAGACGAAAGATGATGAAAATGCCTACTAACAAAAACATAAGCAGTAAAAACAAGCGTGAAAAAGCTTTTATATAGGACAATTTCAACTCTGATACCCTTTTTTGAAGAGAGCTGACAATCGTTTTGAAGTGTAAAAAAGCTAAGATACCAAGAATTTCTAGATACCAGACTAGGTTCATCACTCCTGAGCCCCTCGTATTGATATACAAAAAGAAATAAGAAAGAGGCAATATCAAAGCTAATATCCACAAATTTCGTCTCTGATACTTGAGTTTACTTTTCAACTCTTTATGATATAAAATCAGTAAAATCAAGGGAACAAGGTTTAAAAAGAAAGACGCAAACAAGGACAGAAATAAAAAAATTGAAGGACTTAACAGATACGAACTAATGGTGATTAGTGTCAACACAAAGGACACACTCAACAGTTCTTCTCCTATTTTCTCTCCCAGAAAGATAATAGACAGAGAACTATACACCAATAAAAAAGAGTTGAGAGGATGAAGAATATCAAAAAAGTGCAACAGGGTGCTCGCAACTCCTTGATTAAATATGGATTGCCAGCTAATGAGAAACATCATCAGGAGCAACCAAAGTTTCAACTCACTATACCGAAAGGTCACAATATTACAAATATAGCTAAATACAATTAAAGCAATAATCAGCAATAAAACCATCTGCAAGGAAAAATCTGTCGAAAAGTCCAGAGGAATCCTATAATAAATATAAATCATTAAAGCTAGATGATTAAAAATCGTCAACCACCACAATAAAAGTGAGTTTTTCGAGAGCGATTTGACAAACTGTTTCATATGTATCCACTTCCTGAACTACTTTAATATCATTATAACACAATACCAGAATTGTCGGATTGGCAACTCTGGTATTTGACTTAATTTTCAATAATTTGCCAACTTACTCTGTAAGTCACTAGCAAGTAAAGGACAAAGAGTAAAACCGCTACTCCCAGATAGGTGATATCAATAGAAATGCTGGTATTAGCGAAGTTCTCAAAATAGCCCAAAAGAGCGGTACTCAAGGCAAATGCTAGCGGACCTGCGATGACCAGCGGAACCAAGAAATAACTTAGAATCTGTTGCAAAAGAATAGTACGATTTTGCTTCCTCTTATTCCCAAGAAGGTATAAGATTTGATAATCATTTACACTATCCAAAGCACTTGTTGAAGTTTGAAGGGACAAGATACTGAGGGAAATAATGATAAAAATAACACTGACAAAAATCATGACAAAGACAATGACGCCCATAAATCCAAGGTAAACCTCGAAAATACTTCCTTTGGTTTGATAGGTGAACGAATTCAACTCTGCTCCATCACGAGTGAAGTAGTATTTTTCAATCCACTGACTCAAGAATGTTTCTACTTCCCGTTTGTCTATATTTTCCTTGAAATTGGCAACATAGGTCGTGTGGTCTTCCGTCAATCCAACTACTACCTTATCTGGTACAATCAAGGTTCCTGAGTCATTTGTAGTTACTGAAGATAAAAAGTAAACTGTTTCAAGTGGCTTTGAAGAGGCAAGGTTGAGAGAATGACCGTTAATCATGAAGGTTTTGGTCGTTGATAGAAAGTCCTGGATCTGCTTGGCAGTTCCTTTATAATTGGCATTGACTAGAAATTGGTCTTCTGCCAAGTCAATCGCTTTTTTCCCTTGCAGTTTGCGGAGATGATTGTAGGCAGAAATTCCTAAAATCGGTACTTTTGATTCAGGAAGTTTCTTATCATGCTCCCAGAGATTGCTGGTATCAATCAAATCTTTATAAGTTAAATCACTAGAATAGATAGGGCAGCTGTACTCCTCTTTGATGAGGTTAAAGTCAAAGCCATCGGCTTTCAATCTGTCTTTGACAGATTCCTGAGAAAATTGAAACTCTTTACCACGGTAGAGATTGACAGTTACATCATAAGGTGAGTATTTGTTCAGCTCTCGGTTCATAGTCGTATAGGCACTACCACTAAAAACGAGTAAGCTGAGAGCCAGTGTCAAGGTCAAGGATAAGACAGCCAACGTGACCGAATTACTATCAGCTTGTTTTGAAAATTGACGGATTTTAAAAGTGTTTAGTTTGTTATAGTAGGTTTGAGGCAGTTTTCTAAGGGAGACCAAGATAAAATGGCTCAAGGTATTGTAAAATAAAATCACAAAAATCACGAAGATAGATACCAGCAAGATACCCCAGCTTTTCAAGAATGATAGATGATGATAGTCTGAAAAATAGAGAGCACCAAAGCCGATAACAGCTGTCGAAAGAATAAAGAGAAGTACTTGGAGAACTGGCTTGCCTTTTGCCAAGACAGATTTTTTGACCCCATTTTCTTGAATAAGTGCAATGATATTTTGCTTTCTAAAGGCAAGAATGTCCATGACACCTACAATAAAACTGGTTACCAAATAGGAATAAACTAGTAAGATGACAGACTTGCTATCAAAGAAAAGCAGACTACCAAAGTAATTGGCCATGAAAAACTCAGATGCAATCTTAGCTAGAATGACCAGTAAAATCAATCCAAGCAAGAAACCTAGAATCAAGGAAAAGATATTGACCAGCATGGTTTCAAAGAACAGGGTACCGATAATCTGCTTCTTCTTCATTCCCAGCGTTGCATAAAGTCCCAGCTCTTTCTTACGCCGTCCCAGGACAAAGTTTGTGGAATAAACGACGAGAAAGGCAATCGCCGATAGAATCAGATAGGAAAGCAAGCCCATGTACTGACTCATCACCGTCGTCAACATTTCCTTTGCTCCTGATAAACTTTGCATCACTGGATGGCTTGGTAAAGCATTAAAAGCGTAGAGCAAGCTATAAATCAAGGTCAGACTGAAAAAATAGATGGTATAGGTCTGTAAATTTCGAAATACATTTCGTAAAATCAATTTTGGATACATACTCTCCCCCTCCTATCTGGTACGGCTGTAAATCTCTTGCAAATACTGTTCATTAGATAAGCTGTTACGTTCCAAATCATCCATAATCTTTCCATCGCTAAGTAGCACCATCCGTGAAGAGTACTTGGCTGCAGCAGGGGCATGCGTAACCAATAAAATGGTAATACCAAAACTTTTATTGATTTCCTGCAAAAGCGCCATCAGTTTTTCAGAATTGGCAGAGTCCAAGGCTCCTGTCGGCTCATCTGCGATAATCAGTTTAGAATCATCAATCAAGGCTCTAGCAGTTGCCACACGTTGTCGCTGACCACCTGATAACTGATTAGGAAACTTATCTTTTAAGTTTTGGATGGCCAACTTATCCAAAATTTCCTCAATCTTATCCTGATGTTTTTTGATATTTTTCCCCTGAATTTGAAGAGGTAGAACGATATTTTCATAGACCGTCAAGGTTTCCACCAAGTTGTAGGCTTGGAAAATATAGGAAATGTTTTTAGCACGATAGTCAGCTAGTTCATTTTCCTTGGCATGGATGATGTCAAAATCTTCAAATCGAATCTCACCTGATGTTGGTTTATCAATCGTTGAAATACAATTGAGGAGTGTTGTTTTTCCACTACCACTGGCCCCCATAATTGCCAGAAATTCACCTTTTTCAACGGACAAGTTCACATCTGATAAAGCATGAACGATATTATCCCCTTGACCAAATGTTTTCGTTAATCCTGTCACAATAAGCTGTTTCATCATTTCATTCCTCCGTTTCTTTATTACTCTCTCATTATACGGTTCCTTTCAATGTTTGGCATGAGTATTTTGTGCAATATATTCAAGTAATAAAAAAACCGATGCCTTTTTCAGGTATCGGTCGATGTTGATTATTTGCGATCGTTTCTTTTTTTCATAAAGTAAACAATCCCTATGACAACAACTCCTAAGGCCAGTACAGGTGCATAGAATTCTAGTGTTCCAATAATTCCTTCCATTTTATCCTCCTGTCAAAAAATAGAGAGTTTTATCCACAGCGCACGTTTGGCGAAATACATTCATAAGAATATGTAAATCACCAACCACAGCGCCCCTGTGCTGTTAATCTAACAGCCGTACGCCACACAGCAGCGGATTTACCATCTAATTCTTGGCTATTAATTTCCATAATCCAAAGAATCAATCTCAAAGTTGTCTTGTTTTATTTGTATTTCTCCCCGTAAATATAACACCAAATCAAAATGTTGTCAATGTTTTGTAATAAAACACTAGAATTTTCCTTTTGTTTTATCTAACAGCGAACATTATTTGTCGTACACTCATAGAAACAGGTGAAACACAATCCACAGCGGCCTGCTAGTGTCATTTTAAAAGCTGTGTACCACTAGCTTGTAATTTCCCGAAAAGTTCTTGGTTTTCAACCTCGAAACTTAGAGAATCAATCTCTGGACGACTTGTATTTTTAGCCATAAGGTTACTTCCTTCTTTTAGATGATCATCTTTACAGTAACTAGTATAAACTCTAGTATTGGATAAGTAATGAGTAAATCGTGCAAATTTCTTATTTTCGAGTAAAATTTTTAATCTTATTTACTAAATGGTTTAAAAATTTCTTCTTAACTACTTTACAGAGACTCACACACTCCCCCTGATTTTCCTATCTTCTTTGGCGATTCTGACGCAAGTGTGGTACAATAAAAACATGAGAATTCAACAATTACACTATATTATCAAAATCGTCGAGACTGGCTCCATGAATGAGGCAGCTAAGCAACTCTTTATCACTCAACCGAGTCTTTCCAACGCTGTGAGAGATTTGGAAAATGAAATGGGCATTGAGATCTTTATCCGCAACCCCAAGGGCATCACCTTGACCCGTGATGGGATGGAGTTCCTCTCTTATGCCCGTCAGGTTGTCGAGCAGACCCAGCTTTTGGAAGAACGCTATAAAAATCCTGTCGCCCACCGCGAACTCTTTAGCGTTTCCTCCCAGCACTATGCCTTTGTAGTCAATGCCTTTGTTTCTCTACTCAAGAAAAGTGATATGGAGAAATACGAGCTCTTCCTTCGTGAAACTCGTACTTGGGAGATTATCGACGACGTCAAGAACTTCCGTAGTGAGGTCGGTGTCCTATTTTTTAACAGCTACAACCGTGATGTTTTAACGAAAATGCTGGATGACAACCACCTGCTGGCTCACCATCTCTTTACCGCGCAACCGCATATCTTTGTCAGCAAGACCAATCCTCTGGCAAAGAAAGACAAGGTCAAACTATCTGATTTGGAGAACTTCCCTTACCTCAGCTATGATCAAGGAACTCATAACTCCTTCTACTTTTCAGAAGAGATTCTCTCGCAGGAATACCACAAAAAATCTATCGTAGTCAGCGACCGTGCTACCCTCTTTAATCTCTTGATTGGTTTGGATGGTTATACCATTGCGACAGGTATTTTGAACAGCAACCTCAACGGAGACAATATCGTTTCTATCCCACTGGATATTGATGACCCCATTGAGCTGGTCTATATCCAGCATGAAAAAACCAGCCTATCTAAGATGGGCGAACGCTTTATCGACTATCTACTAGAAGAAGTCCAGTTTGATAGTTGAAAAATAATAAGAACCAATATGTAGGCTAGCAACAACCTGCACATTGGTTCTTTTTACTTATAATTAAAAGTTTCCCCTGCCAACTTATCTGCTAGCTTGGGAAAGAGAGTATAAAACTTATGGGCTAGGTTCAACAAAATCGGGAGGTTGAGTTCTCGTTTGTTTTTTCCTATAATCTTGACAATCTTTTTAGCCACTGCATCTGGTTCTAACAAGAAACGGTCAACCGACTTAAGATAAGTCCCATCTGGGTCCGCTTGGTCAAAAAATCCTGTTCGGATTGGTCCTGGATTGATCGTCGTTACATAAACACCGTAGGACATAAGTTCGAGGCGTAACGCATTTGAAAAACCAATGACCGCAAACTTGGTTGCTGAGTAAAGGCTGGACTTGCCAGTAGCGATCAGACCTGCCATGCTGACGATATTGATGATATGGCCTTTTCGGCTTTCCTTCATACGAGCAGCAAGGCGACGAGATAGATTCATCAAGGCAAAGGTATTGACCTCGAACATCTGGTGAATATCTTGGTCAGAAATCTGGTCAAATTCCTCGAAAATCCCGTAACCAGCGTTGTTAATCAAGACATCAATCTTGCCATAGCGGAGATAGAGGTCTGCTACCAGAGTTTCTAAGGATGAATCATCGGTAATGTCGATTTCAATCAATTCTGCATGGGGATGATTTCCGTAGAGTTGAGCTAATTTTTCCCTATCTCGACCAAGCAAGATGAGCTGGTCTTCTGGTAAAAGTTTGACCATTTCTTGAGCTA
The DNA here is from genome assembly GCF_946188375.1 of Streptococcus mitis. GTDB lineage: Bacteria > Bacillota > Bacilli > Lactobacillales > Streptococcaceae > Streptococcus > Streptococcus mitis_CX. Next base: position 12,400 of record NZ_CAMHUS010000008.1, on the reverse strand, counting down.
GACCACCGCTAGCTCCGGTAATGAAAATAGTAGGCATACTTATCCTTCCTCAATCTTTTAGATTTCCACTTCTTCCAAGTCTTTGACCACATGCACATTTTCAAAAATTGTGGCAGCGTCTTTCTTGAGCTTGCTGATATCTTTTGAGAGAAAACGGGCACTGATATGGTTGAGCAGGAGTCGTTTGGCACCTGCTTCTACTGCTACTTGTGCAGCTTGCATGTTAGTAGAGTGGCCATGGTTACGAGCAATTTTTTCATCACCCTTGCCATAAGTCGATTCATGGACAAGGACATCGGCATTGACAGCCAGACGCACACTAGCATTGGTTTTTCGGGTGTCACCCAGAATGGTGATAATCTTACCTGGACGTGGCGCTGAGATATAGTCAGCTGCCTTGATTTCTCTACCATCTTCTAGAACAACATTCTGACCATTTTTGATTTTTCCAAAAAGTGGGCCAAATGGGACACCCGCAGCCTTGAGTTTTTCAGCATCCAGCGTTCCTTCCAATTCCTTTTGCATGACACGATAACCAACACAGAAAATAGTGTGGTCCAGCTCCTCTGCATACACTGTGAATTTATCGGTCTCAAGGATTTTTCCTAAAGAATCTTTGTCAAACTCATGAAAATGAATACGGTAAGGCAGGCGCGAACCTGACACACGAAGGCTGGTTAAGACAAATGACTTGATTCCTTGCGGTCCATAGATTTCCAAATCTGTCTGCTCTTCATTGGCTTGAAAGGCACGACTCGAAAGGAAACCTGGTAGGCCAAAGATGTGGTCTCCATGTAGGTGGGTAATAAAGATTTTGCTGACCTTCCGTGGTCGAATTGTGGTTTCTAAAATACGATTTTGTGTTCCTTCACCACAGTCAAAGAGCCAGACTTCATTAATCTCATCCAAAAGTTTCAAAGCAAGACTTGATACGTTGCGGGCTTTAGAGGGCTGACCAGCCCCCGTTCCTAAAAATTGAATATCCATTCGATACTTTCTAATTAATCAATATATAACATGGCTGTGCGGTTTTCCGATCGGAAATAGCGCTTGCCAGAAAAAACTGTGGCTTCTTGTAATAACTCCTCTTGGCTGTAACCTTTAAGACGCTTGCGACCATCAGCCAAGCTTTCCAAATCAGTCAAAGCTGTGAGACTCTCCATGCTAACAACTTCTTCATCTCCAACAGCCTTCATGTAAATCTTGCCAGACTCTTCAAAGACCAGTTGATGGGGGAAAATTTGCGCAATCTCAAAGAGTAAGTCATCCGAGATCTTCTCCTTATTTTCAGAGAAAATTCGACCCAGTCCCTCACTCTCATAACAAAAACCAAAGGATTTACCAGACAGATTAAGACGAATAAAAGGCTTATTTTCTAGGGTGAAACTCGGCTCAGTATTATAAAGATTCAGTTCTTGACTGAGTTCCACAAAATAATCCGTCGCAGCCTCAGGACTTTTTTTCTGGTAGAGTTCTGCAAAGTAAGCATTGACCACGCTGGGCGGAGGTGTGATCAGTGCCAACTGCTCTTGCTCTGTTTTACCAGCTAGAAGCTGATCTAGATAGACCTTGTCCAGACTTGTATAGCCCCCATATTTTAGAGCCAACGTTTTAATATCAGTCATAAAATTCTTCTAACCTCCATTTGTTTTTCTCAGAAATGTAGCCTGTAATCACTTCGCCGTCTTCCTGATAATCACGTTCTTCAAGAATCGCAACACTTTCTAAATCATGAATCTTGTAAGATTTTGAAAAAGGCACGCGCAGGGTAAAAGATTCAAAAATATCCTTGATTTTCTCTAAAAATAGTGCCTGCAAATTCTCACGACTATCCTCAGACTTGGCAGAAATGAGGGCATAGGGCGTTTGGGTCGGCGTAAAATCCTCCACCAAATCCGCTTTATTATAAAGTGTCAGAAGAGGAATATCTTCCATGTCCAGATCTTTCATGATGGATAGAACTGTTTTTTCATGCTCCTCATGGTAAGGATTGCTGGCATCGATAACATGAACCAGAAGGTCTACATGCTTGCTTTCTTCCAAGGTTGACTTGAAACTGGACACCAACTCTGTCGGCAAATCTTGGATAAAGCCCACGGTATCTGTCAAAGTTACTTGGAGATTGCCTCCCAGATGGATACTCTTAGTCGTCGCATCTAGAGTCGCAAAGAGCTCGTCCGCTTCATACTGGGTCTTACTAGTCAAGGTGTTCATGATAGTTGATTTCCCAGCATTGGTATAACCAATCAAACCAATCTTAAAGGTGCTGGACTCCAAACGTTTTTCTCTGACAGTCGCCCGATTTTTCTCAACAACCTTGAGCTGGCGCTCGATATCCGTGATTTGATTGCGAACACTACGACGGTTCAATTCTAGCTGGCTTTCACCAGGTCCCCGAGAACCAATTCCCCCTGCCTGACGACTGAGCATAATCCCCTGACCAACCAAACGAGGCAAGAGGTATTTGAGCTGGGCTAGGTGGACTTGGAGCTTCCCTTCATGGCTTCGAGCTCGCATGGCAAAGATATCCAAAATCAACTGCATACGGTCAATGACCTTAACACCCAGAACTTCTTCTAAATTGACATTTTGCCTTGGTGTCAAACGGTTGTTGACGATGACAGTGGTAATTTCTTCTGCATCCACCATGAGCGCAATTTCTTCTAACTTACCAGAGCCGACGAAGGTCTTGGAATCATACTTTTCACGTTTTTGTCTGTAGCTATCGACTACGACTGCCCCAGCTGTCTTAGCTAGACTGGCCAATTCTTCCATAGAGAGATCAAAATTGTCCATGCCCTGCAATTCTACACCAATCAGCAGAACCCGTTCCTCTTTTTTCTCCGTTTCAATCATCTAAAAACTCCTCTATCTGGCTTAAAATGCGATCTTTTACACCAGTTTCTCCAATCTGATAAAAGGTCACCTGCATGCGATTACGGAACCAGGTCAACTGACGTTTGGCAAAACGACGAGTCGCCTGTTTGAGACTCTCACTAGCATCCTCCAAGGTCTGCTCTCCACGGAAGTAAGGAAAGAGTTCCTTGTAACCAATCCCTTTAGCAGCCTGCACATCTGGATAATGGTCAAACAACCACTTAGCTTCGTCTAGAAGTCCAGCTTCAAACATCAGGTCCACTCGGTGATTGATACGCTCATAAAGCTGACTGCGCTCATCGTCCAAGCAGATAATCAGCGGTTCATATAGACTCTCTTTATTTTCCAAATCCTGACCAAAATGGGCAATTTCCAAGGCACGCATCGCACGACGACGATTAAACTGGGGAATCTCAAGGTCTGCTTGCTCCACCAAATGGGCTAATTCCTCATCTGAATATGGCTCCAAACTAGCTCGATAAGCTAAAATCTCCTCATGAGGAGTCTCACCACCTAGGTGGTAGCCTTCAAGCAAGCTCTGGATATAAAGCCCAGTCCCACCAGCAATAATAGCTAGCTTGCCACGGCTTTGAATATCCTCAATAGCCTTCTTAGCTTCTGAAACAAAATCAAAAGCCGAGTAAGACTCGGTTACCTCTCTAACATCGATTAAATGATGAGGAACAGCTGCCTGCTCTTCTGGACTAGCCTTAGCCGTCCCTATATCCAGACCTCGATAGACTTGCTGGCTATCTCCACTAACCACTTCGCCATTAAAACGCTTTGCAACTTCAATGGCAAGGGCTGTTTTTCCAACAGCAGTCGGTCCAACGATCACAATTATTTTTGTTTTCATCTTTTTTCCTTGAAAAATTCCCATTTTTTCGTTACTATTATTATAACACAAAAAGGTCAGTCAGAAAAATGTGACCTCTTGAGGAGGCTGGCTGATTAAGAAGATAAAGGAGGAAGACTCATGGCTAAAGGATTTGCTAAAGGTCTTGTAACAGGTGTCGCAGGAACTGTCGCTGCAGTTGCAGGTGCAGTATACGCATTTAAAAAGAAAGTGATTGAACCAGAAGAGCAAAAAGCAGCTTTCATCGAAGAAAACCGTAAAAAAGCAGCTCGTCGCCGCGTATCACGTTAAGAAACAAAAGAAGTTGGGATTATTCTCAACTTCTTTTTTCTATTCTTTTAAATAGCTAGATCAAACTTCAACTGCGGCTTGACCGGGTCATAATCTACCAACTCAAAATCTTCTGCTTTGATATCAAAGAAATTGGTCTTATCTGGCACATTTAAAACCAAACGTGGTTGGCAGTTTGACGGCTCACGACGGAGTAATTCCTCTGCTTGTTCAAATTGATTGTCATAGATATGGAGGTTGTTGATAAAGTAGAAGAACTTCCCAACCTTCCAGCCGAAATGCTTGGCAATCATCATTTGAAGAGACACATACTGCATAGCATTGATGTGGTGGGCCACCAGCATATCATTAGAACGCTGGGTCAAGGTCGCATCCAAATAAATTTCCCCATCTACACGGCGGACATCAAACATGGTCTGAAAAGCGCACGGGAGCAGCCCATCTGTTTCTTCGAAAGCTTGGTAATCCCAGAGCGAAATGATATTGCGGCGGTTCCAAGGGTTGGCTTCCAACTGCTTGAGAATCTTATTGATGATATCGTGTTTCTTAACAACGGCACCATAGCGCTCACCGATGGTTCCCGTATCTCCCACTTCCCAGTCATTCCAGTAGTGAACATTGTACTTGTCATTAAGCACGTCTAGGCTATTTGACTGGTCTTGGTAAATCCAGAGCACTTCCTTGATGGCGGATTTGATAGCGATAGGGCGTAAAGTTGTAATGGGGAATTCCCCCTTGGCCAAGTCATACTCGGCAAATGCACCCGTTACATACTTGGAGTTGGCAACTGTCCCATCCTTGTACTTGGGACGGGCCTGCTCAGAAAAGACACCGTCTTTGAGGATTCGTTCAATATTTTCTTTAAAAATAATATCTGCTTTTGTCATTCTCTCTCACCTCATTTATTGTCCTAACTAGTATAGCATAAAAAAAGCTTTTCTACATTCTCAGATAATCAATAGCTTTCTTGTATTTTTCAAATCGTTCCAGATCCTTTTCAGTAATTGTAGCTAGTCTAGATAAATCTGAATTATGTTTCAAATCTGCTAATTTGACACAACGTGCTATAGGATTCGATTTAACAAGTTCCAAATATTGTTGATAATCTTGTCCCTTTTTCTTGGTCAGTACCTGCACTGCAGTAACAACAGTCTCTGGTAAACCAGCCAATATTAGTTCTTCTACTGTATAAGGGCTATCTTCAAGAACATCGTGCAATAGAGCGACTGCCTTTTCTTCTTGCGTATCGACCAGACTTGCTACAAAAAGAGGGTGTTTGATATAAACTACTCCAGCCTTATCATATTGTCCCTCATGTGCTTTTTTGCAATGGACAAAGCCAATTCAAACATGGATTGTTCTGACTTATTCATTTAAAATCTCCTTTCTAAAATCAAAAAGTTAAGAGTTATATTTACAATTATGATCTTGAAAAAGAGCCTGATGAATCACCAAGCTCTGTCATTTTTATTTTATTGCAATACAAGTGATGCTGCTCCGATAACTCCAGCGTCATTTCCTAGAGTTGCAAGAGCTAGTTTAGTTGTTGTGCGTACTTGTGGGAAGGTATTTTCGTCGTAAACCTTTTGAACACCTTGTAGAAGGAATTCTCCTGCAGCTGACACACCGCCACCGATAACGATTGTTGATGGGTTTAGGATTGAGCCAATGTTAGCACAAGCGATTCCCAAGTAACGTGAGAAATTACGGTAAACGATCAAAGCAAGATCGTCTCCTTCTTTTGCCAAATCAAAGACAGTCTTAGCAGTTACTTCTTCTCCATTATCAATCAAGCGTTTCAAGGCTGCATCACCTTCGTATTCGTCGGCATAACGACGAGTCAAGTTGACAATACCTGTTGCTGAAGCAACTGTCTCAAGGCAACCTTTCTTACCGCAAGTACATGCGATTGGTTGGTCAAAGTCAACAGTGATGTGGCCAAGCTCACCTGCTGCACCAGCAACACCGTGAAGCAATTTGCCTTCTGCGACGATACCGCCACCAACACCTGTACCAAGTGTCATAAAGACAACGTCTGGTTGGTTATCACCAGCCCCCATCCAACGTTCACCAAGAGCTGCTACGTTGGCATCATTATCGATGAAAAATGGAATGCCCAAGGCTTTTTCAATCTTTTCTTTAATCGGTTGAAGGGTTTTCCAGTTGAGGTTGTAGGCACCGATAACAGTTCCTTTTTCACGGTCAACCACACCAGGTGATCCCATTCCAATACCTTGGAAGTCTGCTGCTGCCAATCCAAGCAAGTCCAAACGATGTTGAATAGACTCAATCATATCATCTACGATATGACTTCCCTCATCCAAAATGTTGGTCTTGATAGACCATTTTTCTTGGATTTCTCCTGCTGTTGTCAAGATTGCAAATTTGATAGAAGTTCCACCAAGGTCAATCCCAATAATCTTTTGACTCATCATATTCTCCTTTTTCATTATGAATTAATTGAAAATGCTTACAGTACTAGTATAACAAATTTTAGTTGCTTATGCAAAGGTTTGCATTAACTTTCTGGATTTTATCCTGACTTATGGTTTCCAGAGACCTGAAGCATCTACATAATAACGGCCTCCATCAACTCGCTCATTTTTAGCCATTTTACCATCTGATTTCAAATAGTAGTTTTCTTGCCATGCATTGCGAGCATAAGAACCATCTGATTTCAAGTAATACCAGGCTTGGTAAGAAGAGTCATAAAGCCACTCACCTTGTGCCATTTTACCGTTTGATTTAAGGTAATAATCTCCTTGCCATGCATTCTTTGCATAAGATCCATCTGATTTCAAATAATACCAAGCTTGATAGTAAGAATCATAAATCCATTCGCTCTGTGCCATTTTACCATCTGATTTCAAGTAATAGTTTCCCTGCCATGCATTTTTCACTGGATTTCCATTTTCATCAAAATAGTACCAAGCGCCATCCTGCTCAACCCAACCACTTGTTGTTGCTGAACTTGTGTTAGTTTGAGCCACCGTTGATTGTTTTGCTTTGAAAGCACCCTTAGGAGCATTCTTCAATTCACAAGCTACACCATCATGGTCTCGGTCTAACTTGGCAGAATATCCTGGTTCTCCCTCGTGAATATCCGAGTATCCATTCGCCCAAGCTTCCTTACAACTAGAAAAATGAACGTTTTCTTCTGCTAACACAGGTTGTGAAAACAAGGCTAAAGCTGGCAGGGTAGCCAGACTCATTTTTAAAAATAGACGTTTGTTCATTTCTTTCTCCCATAATTATGATATCGTTTTCAATATTATTTTATCAAACTTATTTCAGCAATTCAAGGAAACTTCTGGTATTTTCTACAAACTCCTTTGGTTTAGCTTCATTCAAGACATGAGGACCATCTGGTATAATCTGAAATTGAGATTCTGATATTAGTTTATGAAGACTTCTCATAGAACTAAGATTCGGTTTATCTTTGCTGCCACAAATTAGTAAGGTTGGATAAGGACAAGTTCTTGATATATCAGTTAAATCAAGTGTCTTCAATTCCTCAGAAACTCCGACCATAAAAGCCTTGTCTGCTCCCTGTTTTTCAAATACTTTTTTGGGAAGTAGTTTAAAAATCATCAACTGAAGATAAAATAGGATATTACCAGACAGTTTAAGTGGACATCCTGATAGAACCAAAGCTCGGAGATTTGATAAATCGTAACTAGATAGTTCTAATGCCAGGGCAGCACCTAAGGACAATCCAACCAAAATAAAAGGTTCTGTCTCTTGAGCTAGATGCTGATAAACTCGCTCTTTAGCTTGTTGATAGTTGCTAACTCCAGAAGGAAATAACTCAATAGCCTCAGAAGGATAATCTGTCAGTAGATTCCGAACTTCTTTCCAACTATCTGCTGACTGACCTAGGCCATGTAAAAATATTAATTTCATTTAGTTCTCCCTTACTGACAACTCATACAAGCCCCTGACTGCATTACAGCCGTAAATAGCTTCTGCTCGGGCTAAGTCTTTTAAAGTCAAGACTCTCTCTTCTACCTGTCCTGTTTCCAGCAAGAGCTGACGGTAAATTCCTGGCAAGATTCCCAGTCGGATAGGCGGTGTGTAGAGTTTCCCAGAAATTTTCAGAACCAAATTTCCGATAGAGGTTTCAAGAAGTTCTCCAGACTTATTATGGTAAATGATCTCTTGCTCCCCTATGCTCAAATGCGGTCGGTGAGTCGTTTTGAAGTAGATAAAGGCTTGTTGCAAATTGGCTTCCTGAAGGCAAAGTTTGGCCTGACAAAAACTTGGACTAAGAGCTGTTAATACTTGACGATCTACTTCTATCTCTCCAGACTTGTCGAGAGAAATATGCAAGCGGTAATCTTGATTAGCATCACAAGCCTGACACTCTTCCTCTATCTTTTGTTTCAAGTTTTCTGAATCAAATGGAAAGGCAAAATACCGACTAGCTTTTCTCAGCCTTTCTATATGTTGTTCTTCAAACAGCAAGTTCTTCTGGCTGATTTTCCCTGTAGTAATCAGTTTGAAACGAGCTTGTTTACGATAAAGAACTGCCGCCTTTTGATGAACCTCACGGTATTCAGACTCCCAAGTGCTATCCCATGTAATGCCTCCGCCAACTCCATAGATGGCTTTCCCTTGATGCAGTTGAATGGTCCGAATAGCAACATTGAAAATTCGTCGTCCATTTGGAAGCAGGAGACCAATCGTTCCACAGTAGACTCCGCGCGGTTGTGGCTCCAAGTCCTTGATGATTTCCATAGTCGCAATTTTCGGAGCTCCCGTTATGGAACCACAAGGAAATAGAGAACGGAATATCTCTACAAGGTCAACATCCTCTCGCAACCAACTCTTGATGGTCGAAGTCATCTGCCAAACCGTTGAATACTGTTCCACTTGGCAAAGACGCTCTACATGCTCACTCCCCACCTCAGAAATACGGTTCATGTCATTGCGCAAGAGGTCCACAATCATCATATTTTCAGAGCGATTTTTAGAATCCTGCTCCAACCAACTGGCCTGTTCAAGATCTTCTTGGTCAGTTACCCCACGCTGAGTCGTTCCCTTCATTGGTCGTGTTGTCAACTCGCGGTCATTTTGCTCAAAAAAGAGTTCTGGACTCATGGAAATCACTGCCATCTCGTCATGTTCAACATAAGCATTGTAGCCCGCCTCCTGCTCTACTACCATACGATTGTAGATGGCAAAAGGATTGGCACTTAATTTTTGCTTGAGTTGGACGGTGTAGTTGACCTGATAGGTGTCCCCCTGCCGCAAATGATGGTGAATCTGAGCAATCGCCTTTTCATAATCTGCTTCAGACGTCACTTCCTGCCAATTTGAAGGCAAATCAACCTCATCATAAGTCAGGGGAATAGGAGATGTCTCCACCCTATCGTGAACAGTAAAGTAAAGCAAATACTCGTCCAGTAAAGGAGCTTTATGAACTGCTAATTTCTCCTCAAAAGCAGGTGCAGCCTCGTAGCTGACATAGCCCACCACATAGTAGCCTTGCTCTTGGTAGCTTTCCACTTGTACCAGCAAATCTGCCACTTCTGCTACATTTCTCGTTTTCAACTCTTTAATAGGCTGGGTAAAGGTGTATCTCTCGCCCAAAGCCCTAAAATCAATCACTGTTTTTCTATGCATATCTTAAGTATAGCACAAAATAAGAAAACCCTCATCCGCAAAGCAGATGAGATTGTTTTTAGTCCCGTCACGTATCTTCTGATTAGAGAAAAAACTCTCCTAGTAGCTATTTTGCTCTAGGAGAGTTTTAAGAATAATATTATCTACTTAGTCTCAAAAAAGGAGTTGCAACTGTTAGAAATCGTTACTGATTTTCTAATTTGTCTTCTTCATCTTCTTTTCGACGACGAGCAATAAGACCAAAACCAAGTATCGCACTAGCTGTTGCTGCAACAATTGCTGTTATGGATTCTGTTGTACCTGTATTTGGCAATTCTCTAGCCACTACACGCTGATTAGTAGCTACTTGCTGATTCTCATTTTCAAGTTGTGAGATAGTAGATGCTACACTATCTTTCACTTTAGCTTTGGCTTCATCAGTTTTCAATACTTGGTCTATTGCTTGTTTTTCCTGTGGTTTTTCTTTAGAAGTTGGATTAGCTGAGTTTACATGAACTCCAGCACTTGCTCCAACTGCCGGTCTAATTTGTGCAATCGGATTGACTGAGTTCACTTCCTCAATACCAGTTGACTTAGCTTGGTCGACTGTTGCATTCGTTGTTGCTTTGTCGATGGCTGCTTTCGCTGCGTCAGCTTTAGCTTTCGCGTCTGCTTTGGCTGCAGTTTTCTCTTCATCTGTTAAGTCTGTACGTCCGTCTATCTCGGCAGTCTTAGCTTTAAGAACTTCGTCGATGGATTTCTTAGCTTCTGACTTTGCTACTGCGTCTGGATTTACATTATTTACTTCTCTTGTTCCAGTCACCTTAGCTTGTTCTACTTCCGCATTTGTTGTTGCGTTGTCGATTGCAGTCTTCGCTGCGTCAGCTTTTGTTTTTGCTTCTGCCTTAGCCCCAATTTTCTCTTCTTCTGTTAAGTCTGTGCGAGAGTCTATCTCGGAAGTCTTAGCTTTAAGCGCTTCGTCGATGGATTGCTTAGCTTCCGTCTTCGCTACTGCCTCTGGGTTTACTGAAGTCACTGCTGTGATTCCAGTTGCCTTAGATTGGTCGACTTCTGCATTCTTTGTTGCTTTATCTATGGCTGATTTTGCTGCGTCAGCCTTATCTTTTACTTCTGCTTTAGCCGCGGTTTTCTCTTCGTCTGTTAAGTCTGTACGAGAGTCGATTTCATCAGTCTTAGATTTAAGCGCTTCGTCGATGGCTTGCTTAGCTTCTGTCTTCGCTACTGCCTCTGGGTTTACTGAAGTCACTGCTGTGATTCCAGTTGACTTAGATTGGTAGACTTCTGCATTCGTTGTTGCTTTATCTATGGCTGATTTTGCTGCGTCAGCTTTGGCTTTTGCATCTGCTTTGGCTGCAGTTTTCTCTTCATCTGTTAAGTCTGTACGAGCATCAATTTCGGCAGTCTTAGCTTTCAAAGCATCGTCGATGGCTTGCTTAGCTTCTGTCTTCGCTACTGCTTCTGGATTTACTGAAGTGACTTCTAAAGTTCCGTTAGTTTTAGCTTGGTCGACTGCTGCATTCGTTGTTGCTTTGTCGATGGCTTCTTTTGCTGCGTCAGCCTTAGCTTTTGCTTCTGACTTAGCAGCAGCTTTCTCTTCATCTGTTAAGTCTGTACGTGCGTCGATTTCGTCGTTCTTAGCCTTCAGAGCTTCGTCGATGGCTTGCTTAGCTTCTGTCTTAGCCACTGCACCTGGATTTACTGAAGTGACTTCTGCAATTCCAGTTGACTTTGCTTGGTCAACTTCTGCATTGGTTGTCGCTTTATCGATAACTTCTTTTGCTGCGTCGGCCTTAGCTTTTGCTTCTGACTTAGCAGCAGTTTTCTCTTCGTCTGTTAAATCTGTACGAGCGTCTATCTCGTCGTTCTTAGCTTTTAGGGCATCATCGATGGCTTGCTTAGCTGCTGTCTTAGCTTCTGGTTGTGGATCTACTGCTTTTACTTCTGTTATTCCAGTCACCTTAGCTTGTTCTACCTCCGCATTTGTTATTGCGTTGTCGATGGTTGCTTTCGCTGCGTCAGCTTTGGCTTTTGCATCTAATTTAGCCACAGTTTTCTCTTCGTCTGTTAAGTCTGTACGTGCGTCTATCTCAGCACTCTTAGCTTTAAGAGCTTCATCGATGGCTTGTGCTTAGCTTCCGTCTTCGCTACTGCTGCTGGAGTCACTGAAGCTACACTTGCTGCCCCATCGTTTTTAACTTGAGTTACTGCATCGTTTGTTGTTGCGTTGTCGATTGCAGTCTTCGCTGCGTCAGCTTTTGTTTTCGCGTCTCCCTTAGCTGCAGTTTTCTCCTCATCTGTCAAGTCTGTACGAGCGTCTATCTCATCAGTCTTAGCTTTCAAAGCTTCGTCGATGGATTGCTTAGCTGCTGACTTAGTCAACGCCTCTGGATTGACTGAAGTGACTTCTGTTGTTCCAGTCACCTTAGCTTGTTCTACTTCTGCATTTGTTGTTGCGTTGTCGATGGCTTGCTTAGCTGCGTCAGCTTTCGCTTTTGCGTCTTCCTTAGCTTTGGCTTTTTCTTCTGCTGTTAAATCGTTATTGGCATCAATTGCGTCGGTCTTAGCTTTCAATGCATCATCGATAGCTTGTTTTGCCGCTGGCTTCGCTTGCGCTGTTGGATTTACTGAAGCTATACTTGCTGCCCCATCGTTTTTAGCTTGAGTTACTACATCGTTTGTTGTTGCGTTGTCGATGGCTTGCTTAGCTGCGTCAGCTTTCGCTTTTGCGTCTTCCTTAGCTTTGGCTTTTTC